>CAZTIN010000080.1:0-2592 GCA_964613525.1 uncultured Candidatus Saccharibacteria bacterium | reverse complement strand
CACTGCCAAAACGAGAAAATATAATATAAGTCGGGAATCCTAGAAGGTTCATAGAATGCCTATCCGGTTGTTACCAATTGGGGCTAGATGTTGGGTCATGCGCTACCTTCGGCTTTCCCAGCAAGTTCATCAATCACCATTGCGTTACCTGCCTCTATATTCGCGCCGACCAGTTCCCAAATCATTTCATGCGTCACCGTTCTCTGGTCTTGCATGGCGATGACTTGGCCAACCGAATATGCTAGAACAGCAAGGATTTCCATGCCGGTTAGGTCATGCTTAAATGGCTGAATAGCGGCGATAACTGCCTCACGGCATTTAATAGCGGCTTCGCTAGGCTTCTGGGATTTCATATTCATCAACTGCCTACCTGTTCATTGGGGTTATCTTTCCATACAAACTGATCGAGCGGAAAGTGCTTCCCACAAGCACAACAGAAAGTACCGGCATAGAATTTAGGGTCACGGGCATAGGTTTCCGCTATCTCCTGTGACATGCGCGTATCGCTGCCGCAAACGGTATGGATATAACTGCGCCTAACAGGACGCACAAACCCCTTGGCGCGTTCCTCTGGTGTCAAGACGATGTAATCCTTTTGCTGGCCGTTATCCTTTAATTCGGTATGACTTCTATCTTTTGGTACAGGAGCACCAGAAACCAACTGCTGTTTGCTGCGGTCAACGGGCGGCGCGTCCTTCTTGATTATCTTCATCATTTCATCGGAGAACTTTTTTGAGCGTTCAGCAATCTCTTCATCAGTCAACGGTCGCGGCCCTAAAGGGATAGACCGATTGACATGCGGTTCAATTCGATCACGCCAAGCCTCTAGTGCTGCAACACGCTTCTCTAAATCATTCATAAATCAACTCCTACTCTGTTTGGGTGTTAAACGGATAGGCATTGTTCATAGTTAGTGCAATTTTAAGTATCATCATCGCTTTCCTCAGTTAAACAAAACCCACAACGCGCACACGGGTTACTCTTTCTTCCCAAGATTAATAAATGGAGTAGTGTCGCCCAATACATAAACAGGCAGCACACCGTTCCATTTTTGCACGGCCTCGTATTCAACAAGAGCCTTGTTTTGCGTTAGAGCCTGCGCCCTGATTTGCATGGATTCAGCCTGCGCTTTTGCAGAAATAACTTGCTGTTTCGCCTGTTCTTGAATCTGCACGGTCTTGTTCTTTTCCTGCTCGGCAAGCTGGATTGCAGTCACTTTCGCTTCCACAGCTTTTTCAAACTCATCCGAATAGTCAATGTTGGCGATTTCAACGCGGGTTACGTGGATGTCGCGGGTGGCAAGAGCATCCGTAAGCATGGTTTGGATGGCTTCTTGCGCTGAAGCTCGGTTTGCTATCAGATCAACGGCATCCCATTTCCCAATAACCGCTTTAACCGTGCCATTGACCGCTTGAGGGATTAGTCGGTCTTCCCAATCAGTGCCGACATTTTCCAGCATTTCATGGGCTTTGGTCTTTTCAAGGTTATAGTTGACCACGATATGCAGTTTACCCTGCTGGACATCGCGGGTGTATGCTTGGGTTTCCACATCGTATTTTTGCACCTGCACGTTCATCTCTTTTATGCTGGTGGTGAATGGGTTGTACCAATAAAACCCTTCCTCAAGAGAAACAGGCTCAACCTTCCCATACACGACTTTAACGCCACGATGACCGGTATCAACAATTTCAAAGCATCCTGTGAGCGTGAAACACAGCGCAATAACTGGCAGTAGTTTTAATAACTTCATTTTTATCTCCTAAAGTTTAGTGGTTTTTGAAATAATTACTTTACGGCCTTCCCTAGATAGTAAGGAAAGAGGCCAGCAAACAGAAAAGGCGATTGCGGCAACAATACCTATTAGCTTTTTGCGCCATCCACGTTTTGCAAACAAAGCCGCCGATACGCTATTAAGAATGAACAGCGCAATGCCTGCGAAATAAATCATGTAAAATAGCTTCATATCGCCCCCATCAATAAAAGAACCACGCACACGGCAATGGCTGCGGTAATAAGAATTGGAATCCACAAGCCATCATCGGTTTCAATTGGTGGTGGGGGGTTATCATTAGCAGGAGACATAGCAGCCTCCATTCTCGCTGTATATACGCGGCATGGTCATGCTGGTTCCTTCCTCACTCCGAACAACTGCGCGAAAGCCTCTGCCTCGCGCTTTGTGCGGAATTTAATTGGACTCCCGATAACTGGCTCGCGGTATTCCTTTGAACCTGTAGAAGCTTGGCGGATAACGGGAGTAACCACCCGCCCATTAACAGTGCAGTATTGCTTATATCCAGATGTGTGGGGATTCTGGGTCATGCGCTATTGCTTTGTTTTGGATTGATAAAGATTCTCAAGCTCGCTTCTGTAAATTAAATCAAGCTCCCAAAGGGCATCCTTAAGACAGTCCAGACGCGCTACATCGTATAGTTCCATGAACGAAGGGCTTATTGTCACCTTGCCTTCGCTGCCATCCCACGTAATCGTTATATGATTCATAATTGCTCCTTTGTTGATGTGGTTGAAATTATCTGTGTCAGCGCGGCCTTCACCTGCTGTAGCTGGAAGTTGTAGTTAGCCAATGTCCGTGCG
>CAZTIN010000079.1:0-2592 GCA_964613525.1 uncultured Candidatus Saccharibacteria bacterium | reverse complement strand
GGTCGAGAGCGAGATCGACGCCCTGCCGGGCGTGCTCGAATCCGCCGTGATCGGCCTGCCGCACCCGGATTTCGGCGAGGGTGTCACGGCCGTCGTGGTGGTGCGTCCCGGCGAGGCACCGGACGAGCGCGGCGTCATCGAGGCGCTCGAGGGAAGACTCGCCCGCTACAAGCTGCCCAAGCGGGTGCTCTTCGCGGCCGAGCTGCCGCGCAACACCATGGGCAAGGTGCAGAAGAACGTGCTGCGCGACGAGCATGCCGGGCTCTACCGGACGCCGGGTGTTGCCTGACTTCGAGGTTGAGGTGCGGGCGGGCGTTCAGTCCGGCAAGCTGAACCGCTTTGAAGTAGCTTCAAGGGATTCCATGTTGCTTGCTTCATTTCTCCAACGAGGGCAATCTGGCCATGGATCCAGCGCCAACTGAGGAGTATCGAGTTTTTTCCGGTAGGCTATGATCGCTCATTACCCGAGAAAGCCGCGAATGAGTAAGTTGCGGCCCTTGTTAAACAAACGTCGCTCCATTCGGCACGGTGAGTCAGTGTTGCAGTATCATTTCCGAGAGAGGCAGTAACCATGCATCCTGTGGTAAATGCTCAAATGCAACAATTTAAAGATGCCAACCCAATTGCCGGTCTAAACGAGGCCGCTTATTTCGAGCTCTATACTATTTTTTCACTTTTGAATGGTCGTCGAAATGACAACGTCGATCCATTCTTGATTCATCTTGAGGGAACCGAGTTCGGTGTCGACGGCTGTGGAATAACCGTCCAGGGCGAACTGGTCACCGACTCCGACACAGCTGAAGCTGCGATGACTGGCTTTCAAGACGGTCGCATCGCATTTACATTTGTTCAGGCCAAGCGCGCGGAAGGTTATGATTATGGTGAAATGAGTAAATTTTTCGATGCTGTTTATGGATTTTTCAATGGTACTATGTCCGGCGAGAGTGATCAACTGGACGATTTAATTAATGCAAAAGTCCGAATATTCAATTCATCCCTTAGAAGAAACCCCGATTTATTTTGCTATTTTGCCTCAACGGGGAAATATGAAAGAGTTGACAGGCTTGAGAAACTCATTGAGGCGAATCGTACGCGACTCAACGATCTGAGTCTTTTTGACAATATAACGATTGAAATCATTGGTGCTCGAGAGCTTCAAGAATCGTATCGCGCAGCTACTAGTGCCAGTACACGAGAGATTGAGTTTGGTCAGAATAAAACCTTGCCATATCACCCAGAAGTTGACCAAGCCTTCATTGGATTTATTGAAGCAAAAGAACTGTTGAGACTTGCTACTAGTTCGGCAACAGGCGAGGAGATTTCCTCAATCAATCAATCGGTCTTCTTTGACAACATTAGGGATTTTGATGCAAAATCTCCGATAAACCAAAAGATAATCAGCGAAATTGAATCCGGTGACACGGATGGTTTTGTTTTTAAGAACAATGGGGTAACGGTCGTAGCCAAGAAAATCAATCGTACAGGAGATCGATTTAGGATCGAAGATTATCAGATCGTGAATGGATGTCAAACTAGCAACATTCTCTTCCAAACCAAAGAGTATATTAATGGTATAAATATACCGTTTCGCCTTATCGGCAGCAAAAACGATGATTTTATCACTAGCATCATAATCGGAACAAATAGTCAGAACGTTGTTAAAGATGAGCAATTTTGGGCCCTAAAGCCATTTATGAAGGACTTGGAAGAGTATTTTGGCCAGCAGGCAGGCGACCGCAAGCTCTACCTTGAAAGGCGTGAAAATCAGTATCGAAGCGAGAATGTCGAGCGTACTCGCATCGTAAAGCCGTCTGAGCTAATAAAATCGGTTGCGGCTACCTATTTACTCCAACCACATAGGGCGGCTCGAGATTTTAGAGGCATCAGAAACGAATACAGTGACAAACTATTCCTCGAAGATCACAACGTCATGCCATATCACGCTGCGGCATACGCAGCTTATCGTTTTGACTATTTGGTGCGTAACAAAAAGCTTCCGAGAAGGATGAATATTTATAAATATTATATTCTTGCTGAAGTCGGCCGCAAAAATATTTTGGGTCGTGAAATATTTACAAACAAAACAGCGAAGATAAGTAAAATATGTGGGGATATTATGGATTTAGTTGAGGGCGAGCTCGATATGATCATATTTTGCACGGAGGTCGCAAAAACAATCGAGAATTTGTTAAATTCTCGATTTGGCGAAGGGGTCAAAGCGACACCTCGGGAGAGAATTCGTGATGCACTACGATCCGATACTTTTGCTTCGGAATTTCTTGGACCTTAAAAATATCATGGACGGCTCCGCCGCTTTAGGTGCAATTCTTCCACGCCGGGCTGCCTGAGACGTGTGTGGTTAAATTACCCGATGATTGACGTGTCAGCACAAGCCGTCTCTTCCGAGCCGGGTATTGATATCTGCCTCGGTCGCTATGCCGAAATCGGTTGCGCTGTCATGAAACACAAGAAAGTATGGGTGCTGAAAAAAAATTGCGGAATCGGCGGGGTTCCGGCCCACGATGCCGTCGGCCGTATGGGTGCATTCATGTGCGAAGCGCAACATGTCGATGAAAGCTGATATCGACGTTG
>CAZTIN010000078.1:0-2604 GCA_964613525.1 uncultured Candidatus Saccharibacteria bacterium | reverse complement strand
AGTATTGAAGACAAAGAAAAAGAAGAACGTGAGAAAATAGGTGTTGCTTACAATATTTATGGAGATGCTTTGAACCGTTTAAAGAAAATAGATGGTCAATGGAAAATAGATGGTCAAACTCTTGAAGAATACAAAGAAAGCCAAGACCGTATACATTCAAAAGACTCAGACTTCTGGAAAAACTAATTAATTTCTAATATAAAAAGCCCCGCAGATGCGGGGTTCTTTTTATATAAAAGTTAGAGCTTTACCTACTGCCCCACCACGGCCAGTACGGCCAACGCGGTGAATATAAGTTTCGTAATCTCTTGGAGTATCATAGTTTATAACATGAGTAATCCCTGCTATGTCTATACCACGAGCAGCAACGTCTGTAGCTATAAGTATAGTAGCCTGACCAGTAGTCAAAGCTTTTACTGAATTCATACGCTGACGAGACTGCATATCTCCATGAAGAGCCACAACATTGAAACCACGTTCTTTTAGTTCTTTCTGTAGTTCGTCTACTTGTCTTTTCATTTCACGGAAAATTAAGACTTTACTAAATCCAGGCTGGTTAAGTAATTCATGAAGCACTTCTATTCTTTCTGACTTGTGACGTACATGTACAACATCTTGATCAACAGAGCTTGCTGTATCACGAGTTTTTACAGAAACGTTTACAGGATCATTTAGGAATTCACTACAAAGAGTTTTAATAGCTGGTGGCATAGTAGCAGAGAAAAACAAAGCCTGTTTATTATCATTCATCTGGCTTAGGATTAGTCTCATATCATCAACGAATCCCATATCTAGCATCCTATCAGCTTCGTCCAGCACAATATAACCAAAGTCTTTCATGTTTATTTTACCTCGGTCAATCAAATCTTTAACACGCCCTGGTGTACCGATTACGAAATTTACACCTCTTTCAAGCTGAGTCATTTGTCTTCGAATAGGCAGACCTCCTACAGCAGATACGGAGAATATTTTCATACCAAATGTAAAATTACGTAACTCTACTTCTATTTGCTGAGCAAGCTCGCGAGTCGGAGCAAGAACCATAACTTTTTGTTTGTGTGAATGATTAACTTTGTTAATCAAAGGCAGAAGAAAAGCTGCTGTTTTACCAGTACCAGTATTAGCAATACCGATTACATCTTTGCCCTGCATAACTACAGGAATAGCTTGGTCTTGAATCGGAGAAGGAACCTTGTATCCTTTATGAGTAAGATTAGATACTATTTTTTCATCTAGACCAAAAGTTTTAAATGTATTAACAGGTAAATATTCTGTTACATGCTCTATCTTTGCTTTGTTGATAAATAGATTATGGTCTATATTACTAGACTTATTTCTTGATTTTGGTTTACCAAAACCACGCCCACCTTTGAATGATGGTTTACTAAATGTTCTTTTGCGAGAATCTCTACTGCCGCTTGATTTTGAAGTGCCAGAAGAAAAACCTCTTTTTGGACCTCTAGAAAAAGAAGGTCTCGATGCACTACGTGCACCTGATTGTTTTTGTTTATTCATATAATTGTTATGTCAGGCTAGCCTACAAGTCATCATTATTAGGGCCTGTTCATAACGTGAACAAAATGATAGTCAGAGGATAATTTATTGACTATTTAATAATAGCATAAAAAATAAATTGAGTCAATAACTAGTTGATTTGATATATAGTATTTAGTATATTTTTGGCATCTTCTACCCTATCTCCTGACCCAAGTATTACAATAGTAAAATAGTCGAATCCACGAGTTCCTTCTGTAATAAGGGCTAGGTTTTCCCCTGCCATCTTGGTTGTACCTGTTTTACTAAGAATTATTTTGTCTGAGACAGTCTGGTCAAACATAAGAGGGTTAGTGTTTATAAGATTTTTTATAAGCTTCCCTGAACTGTCATAAACCGGCGCATCACTATAAGAAAGTATTTCTTTCAAGGTAGGCCTCTTTTCATATATTCTGTTTAAAATAAGAGCGGTTGAAAGCGGTGTTAAGCTATTTGGAATTTGGCCTTTTTCTTTAGGATCTAAACCTGTAGAATTTATAAATTCAGTATGCTCATATTTGTTAACCCTAAGATATTCATTCATTAAACGGATAAAATCTTTCCTGCCTGTATGTTCAGCTATGGCAACACCGGCATCATTACTGGATTCTATTAAGAGAGCCTTTAGGATTTCATCTCTTGATAGTTCTTCCCCTACAGATAAGCCTCCGGCGGAACCTAGAGTAGCAACTGCGTTCTTAGAGACACTAAAAAGTTCTTCGCCGTCATACATCCTAGCAGCAACAATAGCTGTTACTAGTTTGGTAATACTAGCAACTGGATATAAAGTCTTAGGATTTTTCGCATAAAGAGTCGTATAGCGTCCATTCTTCCACCCTAGAACAACTGCACCTTTTGCATTAACCTCTGTATTAACTGACCAAAAGTCATTTTTGTTTATCCGGAGCGGATAAACTGCGAAAAACACTAAGATAAATAGCAAAAATATAACACGGAGTAACATAAATAAATTATAACATAATAAACAAAACCCCCAGTGAAAGGGGGTTTTGTTGTTTGCGCAGTCGACGGGACTTGAACCCGCAACCTCCCGCGTGACAGGCGGGTGCT
>CAZTIN010000077.1:0-2612 GCA_964613525.1 uncultured Candidatus Saccharibacteria bacterium | reverse complement strand
GCGCCATTCATCCAAGTATCAACCAGTATAAGATGTGAATCAGTACCGCCTGATACGACTCCCCAACCGAGCTTTGCCAACTCAATGGCTAACTTTGCCGCATTTTTCTGAACTTGCTTTGCATAAGATTTGAATTTAGCGCTATCAGCTTCCTTCAGCGCAACAGCAACAGCTGCAATAGTATTTTCGTGTGGGCCGCCAAATAGTCCCGGGATTACTGTTTTGTCTAGTAGTTTGCCAAATTCTCTTTTGTCTTTCTTAACGAACATTAGTGCATGTCTTGGACCACGAAGAGATTTGTGAGTAGTCGTCATTACAGAATCTGCATATTTAAATGGTGTTGGGTAAACGCCACCAGCAACAAGCCCTGCAAAGTGTGACATGTCTACGTGTAGCAATGCTCCACATTTGTCAGCAATAGCGCGGAACTTTTTAAAATCTACGAATCTTGGATATGCAGTAAATCCAGCAACTATTATGTCCGGCTTCTCACGAATAGCTAAATCTTCTAATTCTTTGTAGTTTATCATTTGAGTTTTCGGATCAAGCTCAAACTGAATAGGCTTCCATAACTTACCAGTCATAGACAATGGGTGTCCATGTGTAAGATGCCCGCCGGAAGTTAGCTTCATGCCCATGATTTTCTTCACAGGTTTACCATCACTACCGAACTCTGGCGGAACCAGTGCAGAATAAATTGCAAAGTTAGCTGGTGAACCAGATAATGCTTGTACATTTACGTGCCAGTCTTTTTCTTTAAGTCCGAATAGTTTTAAAGCTCTTTCAATACACAGGTTCTCTACCTGGTCGATTATTTCATTACCACCATAATACCTACGGCCTGGATAGCCCTCGGCATATTTATTCTGCAGGACTGAACCTAGCGCTTCTAGAACATCACTAGAAACAATATTTTCTGATGCTATTAAGTTAATAACGCTTTTTTGGCGTTTATCTTCAGCCTTGATAAGCTTTTCGATTTGTTTGTCTGTCATATATCAAATTAGGTTAATTAATAAAGGGGCTGAAGATTTGCTTTAGATCATAGTATTTATAGCTTTATATTAATGGTCTAATTATACCATTTTAACCAGAAATAGAAAGGTTCTTTTTTTATAGTTTAGCTGTAAAATAAAGCTATATTATAAGTGGTGTATATAACGATCTTGTGTTATATTCTTTACAAATAAACCCTATTAATCATGAAAGAAATAAAAGATCTAGACCATAAAACTACAGAGATATCTGGTGGTGGTCACGTAATTATCCTAGACACAGGAGCTGTAATAAACCAAGAAGCAGAGGCTATGCTTCAGGCTTTGCACTCAAGGTCTATAGGAGGGCTGATGAGCCATCTTGAGACACTTGAAAAAAGAGGCGCTGACAATTTTATGAAAAACTTCTATGTAGGATATGGCCACAAATCTATTGGCGACTGTGGAACTATAACTATTTTCATAGAAGGAGTATCAATGCTCACAGCAAAAGCTATTCAAGACTGGGCATTATATTCAGGCCAAGAAGCTTCTACAAGGTATATAGACTTCAAGACACAGCCTTTTAAAAATCCAGCCGGAACGAGTGAGGCAAATCAAATACTAGAAAACTATAGGAATTTCTATATTGAATCGCTAGATCTAGTAAACGAGCATCTTAAAAAACAATTCCCTATTTCTGAAGGTGAGCCGGAAGAAAAATACAGTAAAGCTATAAATGCTGCTGTTTTTGACAGATTACGCGGTTTTCTTCCAGCAGGAGCGACTACTAATCTTGCTTGGCATACAAACCTAAGACAAGCTGCAGACAAAGTAGCTCTATTAAGACATCACCCTCTCAAAGAAGTGCGTGAGACAGCAGAAGCGATAGAAGTTAGTTTAATCAAATCATTCCCAAATTCTTTTGGGCATAAAAGATACGAGGCTACTGAAAACTTCAACAAAGAGTGTATGAAGGATTACTACTATCACGACCAAAGCTGTTCTGATTTTAGGCTTCTAAAAAATGAAATTGACGAGAGCATGATTTCTTTTGAAATTTTAAAGAGTCGCCCTGAAAAAACTGAGATGCCTAGGCACTTTGCTGAAGCTGGAAATTTACAATTTGAATTTCTTTTAGACTTTGGATCATTTCGTGACATACAAAGACACAGGGCAGTTACTCAAAGAATGCCTCTTCTAACTACTGAAATTGGTTTTGAGGAATGGTATATAAATGAACTACCTGAAGAAGTGCAGATTAAAGCCAAAAGACTCTTAAAATCCCAAGAAGAGCTGATTGAAAAATTAAATCTTTCAAAAGAAGAAAAGCAGTACTACATGGCTATGGGTTATAAAATATCTAATAGACTTACCTGCAACCTGCCTGCTATTGTTTACCTAGTTGAACTAAGAGCAACTAGATTTGTCCATCAAACATTAAGAACAAAAGCAAAAATGATGGCACAATCTTTGGAAGAACTTTTTGGAAGTAAAGGACTGATCCTTCATTTAGACAAAGAACCAGACAGATTTGATATTAAAAGAGGAGAACATGATATCACACTCAAATAAGCCTTATCCTTAAGCCCCTGTTAAAACAGGGGCTTTTGTATTATAATTCCAGAATGATACTGT
>CAZTIN010000076.1:0-2660 GCA_964613525.1 uncultured Candidatus Saccharibacteria bacterium | reverse complement strand
CTACTATTAGCTGGAGCAGTATCGAGAGCCCCCATGAAATCTTTGTAACTTATGTCAGGGTTCAGCGGCTCAGGTCCATGCGCGCCTAGGTGCTTCTCGTGATGAGTATCATCTTCTAGTAGAGTAATCTTGGCGAATTTGCGTGTGTCGCACAGTACCAGGTGTTTTATTTTACTACCTTTTTTGATAGTAAATACTAGGTGTACGAATCTATTAAATGGGTCGTGCAAGGCATCGTTCTTTTCGTCTTTGTGAACAGACCATTTATTATCCTTCTTATTGTAGTCATATAAACCAACCATCATGTGGCCAGTCATTTTCATATGGATCAATATGGTCTTATTTTTTGAGAGTCTTATTAGTATATTCTTTCCACGCCTTTCCGCCTTTATTATTTTTGCTAAATTTATTTTAGACTTAAATTTTTTAAAGTAGGGTAGGTATTTTATGGTTTCATAAAAATCTTTGCGGGTAGGGTTGTTTACAGCCAGGTCAGTCCATACGTCTTCTATGGTAAAGCCAGCACATTCTGTATTTATGCCGTTAACAGTAGTTGTAACTTCGGGTAGTTCAGGCATTATCTTTTTGCTACTTTTCTTAAAGCTATTCTAATAACTGCCTGTGTGTCTTCCATGTCTATGTCGTCAGGTAGGGAATTGATGACTTCACGGATTTCATTTTGGGAATATCCAAGAGCGCTCAGTGCTTCGTAGACATCACCGCTAATATTTGCGTTAGAGTTTGCTGATATGTCACCGATTTTATCTTTGAGTTCGATTACCATTTTCTCAGCAGTTTTTTTACCTATACCTGATACTTTGGTTAGGAATGCAACATCACCTTTGGAAATAGCCTGCATTATAGAATCTATACTACCCAATGCTAGTATTCCCAGCGCTCCACGTGGTCCAATACCACTGATAGATATCAGCATGATAAAGAAATCCTTGGTCTTCTTTTCTTTGAAGCCGAATAGCTCTATTGCGTCTTCTTTTACAACTGTCTCTATAAATAAAGAAACTTCTTCGTCTATGTTAGGTGATTCATTTGGTATCATGTGTACTAAATACCCAACACCCCTAACGTCCACTATTATAGACTTGGCTGAAACATCAATAACTCTTCCATTAAGGTATCCAATCATAGGCTGATTATAGCACAACCTTTGTTTTCGCAATGTAAGCAGTTTATTTGCTAAACCAGACAATTTCTGTTATAGTAGCGCTATCTATACGTCGTGTTGTATAGGCCCTGCAATAATAAATAAATTTATATTTTAAAATGCCAATTACAAAAAATGCTAAAAAAGCACATCGTCAATCACTTCGCAAAAAGGCAGGTAATGACCGTGTGACAAAAGCTTATAAAGAAGCTAGTAAAGCTGTTATGAAGCTTGCTAAGACTGACAAGTCAGCAGCAAAGAAGCTTGTTCCTAAAGCTCAAGCAGCAATAGACAAAGCTACAAAGAAAGGAATCTTAAAGAAGAATACTGCTTCTCGTAAGAAATCACTCCTATCTCGCGCTACAAAAGCATAAATAAAAGCACCCGTTAGGGTGTTTTTATTTATTGCTAAACGTAAATCTTTCTACTACTAGTGCTACTAGAATTCCACAAAGTGTAAATATTAGGTAACCTAATATGAACTGGATAAATGTATAATTTATTTTACTAAGTATTCCAAGAATTAGGACAATGGTCCATGATATTAGTGATATTGCTCCGCAAATAAAAGCAATTTGCCTTGTGCCACGACGGTTCTTGAATTTCAGTAGGCCTTTGTCATCAAAATGAGGGGACACGACTTTGTGCAGGAATATTCCGTTGACTAATAGTACTACCATTACCAGTATCTTGGAAATGAATTTGTGTGACGCCATGTATTTCTCAGGATTAGACAGGAATAGCCCAATTCCGGAAAGTATTATAAATATTAACCCTATCCAGACAATGTTGGACAGGAAACGCAATGTAGATTTTTCTGTATCGTTTAACTTGCGGTCTTTGCTGTAGAAGTTAAATAGTAGGTCAGACATTATTGCACTACCCATACCTATAACTGCGCCGAGTACATGAATAATAGTAAAAATAATTTTATTTTCTACAAAAAACGATATTGGTTCCATGTATTTAAAATAGCATAAAATAAAAATTATAGCGAAAGATTATTTTATTTCCATTATTACTATTTCAGGATTTGTGTCGACACGTGCAGGGGATACAGCAGTACCAACACCAGTAGTTGTAAAATAAATACCTTTTTCGTGTTTTACTACACCAGATGTCTTTTCTTTATAAATCATTTTTACCATAAGAGTCCCTGGGAAGAACTGCCCACCATGAGTATGTCCAGAAATTACAAGAGGTATACCTAGAGAGCCCAACACATCTCTATGTTTTGGGTCATGCAGTATTCCTATTTGCGGAATAGCACTATCTACAACTCTTTCGGATCTTTCTTTAAAATGTTCTTTTGATTCTGTGTCGTATGCAAAGCCAGTAATCAAAATATCCGTACCAGGTATTTTAGCGCTGGAATCCGATAATATTGTTACATTTTTAGGAATGGCTTCGTAAACTTTTACTAGTTCACTATTATATGTCTCATGGTTACCAGGTGTAAAATAAACCCCCATCGGTGCAGAAAGTTTATTCAAGGGCT
>CAZTIN010000075.1:0-2694 GCA_964613525.1 uncultured Candidatus Saccharibacteria bacterium | reverse complement strand
TCTTGATGCTGCGATTGCGCAACTCGTTGATCAACGCTTGAATGGCGCCAATCACCGCGCCCGTGCCCGCCTCGCTGACGTTGGCTTCGTCAATCACGCTGTAGCCCATGTAGGATGCGCTGCTGCCCTGCCATTGCGTCTGCCCCGGCGCGGTAATGGCCTGCTTTGCCAGATACGCAAAGGTGTTGATCTTGGATGCCACATTGATGCCGATGTCGCCAAACAACGCCTCTAGCGTCGAGCCAAGACTCTTGTAATACTTGTTGTTGACGGGTGCGCCGGTCACCGGCCCGCCGTTCGAGCCGCTGCCGCTGGGCGGGGTCAGCACCGTGCCCGTGGCGGGGCCGTTGATGGCCTTGACAATGGCGTTCATCTGTTCGTGTACGGCCATGCGCGTGGCATTCATCTTGCTGTCCAGCGCCGCGGCCACACCATCCACGGCATTCTCCACGGTCTTGGCCTCGTCCTTGATGCCCAACTCCAAACCCTGCATCAAGTATTCGCCGTAGGATCGAAAGAGTTTCGACGGTGACGCAATGCCGAAGAAGCGTTTGAAGCGGTCGGTCAAGTCACCCCATACGCCCGTGAACCAGTCGCGCAGGCTGTTCCACTTTTCGCGGATGCCGTCCCACAAGCCCTGGATAACCTGCCGCCCTTTTTGCGCAAAGGGTTGGATGTGTTTGTCCCACCACTCGATAATCGGCTCAAAGTAACCCAGCACGCCGTCGCGCCACTCGCGAAAGTCGCCCAGCGTGTTGTTTTTCCACACCTTAAACTTGGTGCGCACGACGCCCACCCACGTCTCGATGTTGTCACTCAAAACCGAAAGGCGATGGCGAATCTCGTTGGTCATCTCGCCCCACCAGGTTTTGACGTGATGCACAATCTCACGCCACACTTCGTTGCCGTTGTTGAGCATATAGGTGAGTGTCTTCGACCACGACCCCTGCCACAGCCCGGTGTAGCGTTTGATCCAGTCGGCAATCTGTTCCAGCACCTCCAACGTGATGGTGCGAATGCCCAAGAAGTCTTTTTCCCACGCCGTGCGCAGGGCCACAATCGCCAGCGTGATTTTGGCAACGGGCAACAGCACGGCGCCGATAGCTGCCACCACCGCGGCGAGCGCAGCCACGACCGGCCCCAACAGCAGGATGCCCAGCGCAGCCAACACGTCCTTCCAACTCATGTACTTGGTGATGGCGTCGGTGACGGGTCGTAATGCCTGTTGAATCTGGCCCGCCAACAGTTGCACCACGCTGCCCACCTGCTGCAATTTCTCCCACAGCGGCGGCAGGACACGCTGGCCCCACTCGATGCTTTTGTCGATGCCCTGGCCCAGCCGTTCGGCCAGCGTGCCGAAAAAGTCCACGACCTTTGGCCCGTAGTTTTGCGCCAGCGTGTTGAACTGTTCCACCAGCGGGCGCAGCACGGGCAAGAACTTCTGCCCGACGCTGATACTCAACGTTTCGACAATGCCCTGTGCAATTTCCATTGCCCCGGCGAAGGTGTCCATGCGTGTGGCCGCGGCTTCTTCGGCGGATGTGTTGCCGATGGTATCCTTCATCTTTTGGATGATTTCGCCGCCGCCTTCGGCCAACGCCAGCGCGGTGCGCATGGCGTCCGTGCCAAAGATGGTCGAGGCCGCCTCAATCTTCTGCGCCTCGCTCAAGCCGCTAAACGCGTTCTGCAAGTTCTCGGCGATTTCTTCCATCGGGCGCATGGCCCCCGACGCGTCGAAGAAGGCCGTCACCACGTCCTCGCCCGCAGAGAGGCCCAAATCCATCAACGCGCTTTTGGCCTTGTCGGTCTGCGGCACCAACCGCTGCAAAAACACCTTAAAGCTGGTGCCCGCGTCCGAACCACTGGCAAACGATGGCGACGTGGCGGCAATCGTGGCGTTGAAGTCGTCAAAGTCCACCCCGACGCTGCTGGCAACCCCACCCGCCTGCGCAATCGCCAGCGCGTAGTCGTCAATCGAAAATTTGCTGGCCTGTGTCACGCCTACGATGCCGTCCACGGCAGTACTCATGTCGTTGGCGTTGATGTTGAATTGCGCCATCACATCGGTGGCAATGTCCGCTGCCAGCGCAAAGTTATTGCCGGTCGCATTGGCGAGCAGCACCGTGTTTTTGGCGGCGCCGGCGGTAATCTCCGACATCGTGAGGCCGTTCTTGCCCAACATCTCGATGGCGGACGCCGCTTCAGTGGCGCTGACTTTGAGTTTGGGGTCAAGCCCCAAATCCATGATTAGGTCGTTGAGTTCTTCGACTTTGGGCGCGGTGCTGCCGAAAATGCTGCGGATGTCCGCAACCTGCTGCTCCATGTCGGCGGCGGCTTTAACCGACACGCCAATCGCCGCGGTCAGCGCGCCAATGGCGGCAATGCCCACGCCAATGCCCGCCTTTAGTGCCGTACCCAGTGCGGCGCCGCCCTTCTCCAGGCTGCCCATCTTCTGCTTGGCGTCGTGCAGCCCCTTCTCAAACTCTTTGGTTTCCGCGCCAATCTTGACAAATACAGACGCTAACTGGTTCGCTGCCATGCCATCCACCTATGGTATGCTAAGACCATCACCCGATTATTTCCCGAAGGAGGGGACAATGGCCCGCAACAAATGTCGTGACTGTTCGCGCTGCACCGAGACCGCCATGAAAGGCTGTTTGATGTCCGGGTTTCGCATTTGGGTGGACATTTTCC
>CAZTIN010000074.1:0-2751 GCA_964613525.1 uncultured Candidatus Saccharibacteria bacterium | reverse complement strand
GAATATCTATACTAAGATATAGTCAAAGGAAGCGAACATGATTCAAACATTCACCCAAATACTATCAGAAATCCAAAGCGGTACGCAGACAACAAGTGCCAGCGAGTTAATATTGTTCAAGCGTGATGCGAATATTGCCACCCAGCGCTTCAAGAGCGTCATGTCGCGCCCATGGTCACGTATTGCTAAAAAAGCCAACATTGTAGCCGACCAACAAGACTATCAACTACCACGCAGTGTCCTACGCCCGACTGGTGTTGATTACCTCTATGGTGATGCCTACGTTCCGCTTATCGAGATTGGCTCAGAACAGACATGGAATGCCTTGAATGCTGTCCCTAGCGTTGGTATTGGGACACCTCGCTTCTTCTTCCCTAAAGGTAAAGACATCATATCGATCTATCCAATCCCTAGCACTGCTGTTACCGAGGGCTTACGCGTCTACTACGAACCAAAACAACCACGTATGATTGCAGACGACTACACTACCGGCACCGTTACTGTCACGAACGGCAGCACGACAATTACCCATTCAGGCGGTGGTTTTACTGAATCAATGATTGGGCGTTATTTCTATACAACAGACGGGACTGATGGCAATGACTACCAGATCGTTGGCTATGTCGATGCGAACACATTAACACTTGAGAATTACTACGAAGGGTCAAGTGGTGCGGGAAAATCCTTTGTTATTGGTGTTGTGCCTGATATTCCTGACGAATACCATCCAGCTATCACAGATTATTGTTTCGGTCGTTTCTATCTTCGTCGTGGTAATCAGCAGGCAGCTACTCAAATGTTAGCCCTATTCCAATCATCTATTGACGAATGTAAAGAGGCTTATGCGTCACCAACGAGTATGCCGAACATCCAAAGTCCATATGATATGATGTTTAATGTTCTTGACAATCCACCAGGGATATTGAGTTAGGAGTCACCATGCCACTGAGAAAAGGAAAAGCCGCCGAGATTCTTTCACAGAACATCCGCACTGAAATCAAACATGGCAAACCTAGAAAGCAAGCCATTGCTATTGCGCTTAGCATTGCAGGAAAGTCAAAGAAAAAATGAAACCAACAATTATTGCTAATCAAAGTTTTTATGGCGGTACATCTACCGATGATAAGGTTGGTGTAGCAAATTCACACGCCTATTCACGTGCCGTCGATTTCCGCAAGAAGCCAGGCCAACTATCACCATTAGCGGCTACCCGGCGTATAGGTTCTAATAATGTTGTTGATCTTATGCAACAGATCATCCAGATCGACGATGGTACACGGTATGCCCTAGGTGACCAGGGATATTTCTATGCAATCGAAAACGATAATGACGTTATTGTAAAAGGTAAGCTAGATGACGGTGCTGCAGGCATGCTCTACCGCAAAGATTTACAAGAAATGTATATGAGTTCATCTACTACGGTTTCTTATTATGGCAAGTTCCCTAGTCCGACGTTAAATGTCAACAAATATGCTGAGTCTGCCTCAGTTGACGATGCTGCAACATCAAGCGGCGGTACTAATAGCTATACATTGGCGACTTCAATCGTTGAATCTGACATCACGATGCAAGAATTTGAATCTGACATCGAACCATTAGTAAAGATACGGGTACGTGTAAATGCTAAAGGAACAGGTAACTGGACACTGACACTTCATGATGATGCTAATAACGTACTAGCAACCTCTACCGTAGCGAATGCGAATATAACAAGCAACGCTTACCTTGAGTTTGAATTTTCAAGCCAGATCCGCCTCTATGTCAAACCAAGCGCCCGAACATATCATTTTCATTTGACAAGTACTGTTGCTGATGGTTCTGTGTATTGCCAGACAGCCAGTGATTTAAATACGTGTGATTTTGACATTTATGCCGACAGACTCGTCGCTACGAATAATGGCGTTCACCCTATCACTCAGTTCCTCCAATATGTCTGCATCGGTAACGAGCGCTATCTATCTGTATGGGAGCCACTAGCAGATATTCCTAGTAATTTAGAGTGGAATCGCCATCGCCTCGACTTTGGCCCAGGCTATGAAGTATGCGGCCTCACGACGACCGATGAGTATCTTGTCATTGCCTGCGAACGCCGTTCAACAAGTGGATCACGTGACTTCCAGGAAGGGCGTCTATTCTTTTGGGATGGTCTAAGTGAACAGTATAACTTTTCTATTGAGGTACAAGAAGGGTCGCCAGAAGGTATTTACACGCATGACAATCTTCCTTATGTAATCATTAATGGTGCGCTCTACGTATGGCCAGGTGGTAAGAATCTTATTAAACTACGTACTCTTCCGAACACTGACACTGAGTTCTCAAATATATCTGATACGACACGTGTTTATCCAAATATGATGGGTGTGCGTCGCGGTATTCTAGTATTTGGCTATCCATCAATAACAGCATATACCTCAATGGAGCATGGCGTTTATTCATGGGGTGCAATTGATAAAAATTTCCCAACTAGCTTTGGCTATAGTTATGTTATGAGTACTGGAACGCGCACTTATGATGGTGCGAATGCCCTGCGCATCGGTACTGTTCGGAGCTTTGGAGATAGCCTATATATGTCTTGGCGTGATGATACCCAGCCTGTAGGCTTTAAATATGGTCTCGATGTAGTCGACAATGATTCGACACCAGCCAATGAAGGCTCATGGGAAGCCCGTATTTTCGATGGAGGTGCAGTATTTAAACTAAAAGCAGCACGTGACTTTAAATTGACTTGTCAGCCACTTCCAGAAGGTGTTA
>CAZTIN010000073.1:0-2828 GCA_964613525.1 uncultured Candidatus Saccharibacteria bacterium | reverse complement strand
TACAGTGAGAAGTCGGTAGTGGTCAGCCAACCATTCTTTTCGCACTCTTGAAAAAATGGCGTGTTCGGCTGCGGTGTGCTGGTCGAAATCTGCCACTTGCTAATCGAACCGGCGGCAATCCACTTTTTCACGTCGGCAATGGTTTGCCTGTCGGTTTCCTCGGTGGAACCAGCGGCCCCAACTTGCACGGTTGCGTATCCATGCACGCCATACTTCTTTAGCCAACCCATGAAGTTCTCTAGCTTGCCCAGGTGCATGGCCTTGCCGATCTTCTTGCCGACCACAACGGACGTGGATTCAAGCCCAAAGCGAATTTGGTTGTAGCCCGCGGCGGCCATTAGCTTGACAAGCTCCTCGGTCATCGGCCAGTAACCGCACATCGCGTCAAAGCGTAGATTGTGCTTGTCTTTCATGCCGCGCCTGATAAAGGCTTCGCACAGGCTAACAAGCCAATCCACGTTCGCGTTGTGGGCTTCGTCATTAAAAAACGCAGCCTTCATCCTGTCGCCGTACATCGTTTTCAGGTAGAGTATTTCTTCGCAGCAGTCCTCGACATCGCGCCCTCGGTGCGACTTGTGCGACTTGCCGTGCCCGCCATAATAGTTAGGCACCGTGCAGAATCCACAGGCTAATGGACAACCACGAGTCAGGTATACCTGCGGCACCACGGCATCGGTCGAATAGTCGATATAATGATTGATTTCTCGATATGCCCCTCTGTCCACGTCCTCATCTTCGGGCCAGGGCAGCCAGTCCAGGTTAATCAGCCCGGCGTCGGTGCGCGCTTCGGGTGGTACCGTGCCGCCCAACAATGCCAGCACGCCCAACTCGTATTCGCCGCGCACCGTGTCTGTCCAGCCGTCGCCGAGTGCCTGCGCTTCGTCGTGCGCCATCGGCCCGCACAGCATGTTGCGCCACGCGCCCACGCGCTGCATCACTCTCGTCATGGTCGGATAGGTCAGCGCGCTGCACTCGCACACCAGCACGTCGGGCCGCAGCTTGGCAATCTCCGCAATCGTGCGGTCACCGTCCCAACCCTCTAAGTTGGGGTCAAGCATGGTGACGCTGGCCCCCGGCAACTCGCGCTTGAGTAGGGCCGACAAGTAGGCCAACTCGTAGGGGTAGAACTGAAAGGGCGCCTTGCCGGGAACGCCCGAATCCCAACGCGACGGGAACAGGATCACCTCTTTGCCGTTGTCGAGTGTGCGTACAGCATTGGCAATGACAATGTTCATGCTGTCACCTTTTGCCCGTACTCGCGCATGAACAAATCGCGGTTGTGTGCGTCCTTGCCCCAAAAGTCCTCGACAATGCTGTAGCGTTGGCGCTGGTCGAGATGCACAAAGGGCAAGTCCTCCACCAGCCCAAAGCCGCGCTGTCGTGCGTGCGTCGAGTAGGCGACATCTTCCCAATCACTGCCCAAAAAGCGTTCGTCCCACGGCACCCAGGCGCGGGCGGGTACCGCCACACACCAACCCTCCAGGTAAGCGAAGCCATGCGTCTCTTTGAGACATGGCCCCACCAAGTCACCGTCGCCGTACTGTTCGAGAATGTGGGCGAATGGCCCGGTACACAGCACGTCGTTGGACAGGACAATGTACCAGTCGAAGTGCCTGTCGCCCCAATCAATCAGCCCCTTACCTGTATTGATAGCTTCGCTATAGCAAAGGCGGTCGGTGCGATGAATCACGAAATCATCGTTGTGTGTTTCGATGTACGGCTCGCGGCTACAGTTATCAATCACCACGATTTCGCACATTGATTCGTGTTCTTCGATGCTTTGCACCAGCGGCAGGGTGTACTGCTCCCAGCCGTCAATGCCTACGATAATGGCGGCTATTCTCATGCGGGCACCGCCTCGTGGTTTGTCAGCGGCGCCACTCTCCGCTTGGGCTTGCCCTGCGCCAAACCGTCGTTGACGATCTGCACAAACTCTTGCACTTCATCGAGCGCGGGCTTGGGCACACTCACCCCCTGCGCCTGGAAACGTTCACCCAGCGGCGGCGCGTCTTCGGCTAGTTGCGCCATCAAGGGCGCCCACTGGTCGCGTACAATGGCGTCCCAGTCGTACTCGCTGTGAATGGCGTTCTGCGTAGCCAAACGCTTGGCAATGGGCCAGTCCCCCCCGCACACTTCCCAGGCGTCGTACAGGCGCTCCAGCTTGTTCTGCATGTCTTTGACATCGGGCCATGCCTGATAGCTGTTCATCGGCGTCCATACCCAATCGGCCACTTGCACGGTGTAGCCCCAGCGCACCAGTTCGGGCATGGCGCTGAAGTCCGTGGTGACCACGGGTGTGCCGCACGCTTGACTTTCAATAATCGGGATGCCAAAGCCCTCGCTCATGCTGCACGCCATCAGCACGTCCGCGGCGTTGTAGATGAGCGTCAAAAAGTCGGGCGGCATCCCTGAAAAATTGTCGTAGCGGTCAGGGAACAACACGCGCCCCTGCAAATTCAAATGCGCTAGTAGTGCCTGAAAGTCGATGCCCCCATACATGGGCGTGGGTTCACTGTGGATGTACAGCTTGGCGTGTGGCTTGTCTTTGGCAAACGCCGCCCATGCGCGCAACTGCCCCTGAAACCACTTGCGATCCGGGAAGCCCTTGTTGGCCGCCACCATCACGGTCAAGTGCGAATGCTCCAACCCGGTCAACTGCCGCTTGAAGTCGAGAATGGGCGTGCGATTCTCGATGACGCGATAGGTGCCGGTCTCGATGCCGTGCGGGATATAGTGATTCTTGACGCCCGCTTGGGTCAGCATCTCATGGCCCCACTTGGCATACGTCAGCGGCATATATGCCCCGGCAATGCTGTCAATCACGCGCT
>CAZTIN010000072.1:0-2901 GCA_964613525.1 uncultured Candidatus Saccharibacteria bacterium | reverse complement strand
TCAGTATAAATTAGAAACAAATTCGAAAATAATTGAAAATCTGTATGGTCAATCAAAATGTTTTGTTTTACTTTGTCAATATAAAAACAAAAAAAAAATATGAAATTACAAAAATTAAAACCGAGTCAACTCACTACTGCAAAGTATAATCCAAAGAGCAGAACCGAAAAGCAAGTACTGAAACCTCTTTTGGAGTCTATCCGAACTCATGGTATTCTTTATCCCTTATTGGCGGATGAAAAATTTAATCTGATTGATGGTCATCGAAGACTTGCTTGCGCCAAAGAGCTCAAATTATCTGAAGTACCAGTCGTTATTTCGAATACAAAACTAACCAATGATGATTGCTATGAAACGATAAACACTACCGCCAGAAGAATATCAAGCAGAGATCAGATTTTTATCTACATAAATGGAGGGAAAGTGTCCTCCAATACAAAAAAGAGAATCATTGAATTGGAAAAAATTATTGGAACCTCTGATTTGAAAATGTTTGGAGAGAAATATACGTCTACTGCTATTTTATCAGTTGGTAAAAAGATTTCGGAATATTGCTCCGACAAACAGGTTCCTTTTGTAAAGAAAGCTATCCTTTGGGTAGAAAAACATAAAATGACCTATTTAGTAAGACGGGCAATGGAAGATGGCATCAGTAAAATTTCATTAAAGAAAGCTATAACAGGTGACAGGCCACTAAAACATGCTTATAAGTAGTTCTTTTATTGAGTGCAGAGGGCTATCATCACCTCGCTACCTTATTTTTGGTAGCGGGGTTTTGGTGGTAGAAGTTGTTAATAAAAACAATCGAAAAATGAACAAAGAATATTTAGTGTATTATAGCTTGTGGGCGCGAATAGGTATGCTTCAGCAGCCCTATAGTGTAAAGGTGTTTACAAGAAATCAAAATGAAACCGCTATTGATTTTGTTCATCGGATTCAAAACGAATTACTCTTGTTAAATGGTGATCACTATACAATTCAAATTACTGATGTAAAATTATTTGAGTGAAGGTTGAGTTTAATTGAATGAAAATGAAAACAATACAACTAGAAACCTTTAAAGAAATCGGTGATTTTGAAAAGAAATTATTAATAAAGTCAGAACCTTATTCTTACTATGGCGCAGCATTCATTAAGAAGTTTAAAGTAACAATAAGCATTGAAGAAATACCAGAGCCTTTAGAAGTCTACCAAGAAAGAATCCAGAAACTTTGGGAAGAGTGCAGTGATTCAAGACACTACAAAGCTATTCAATCGGAAGCGGATAAGATCGGCTATAAATTAAAAGGAATGTTTGGTCAAAAAAGAAATAGAGTATAGGTGAACTACCCCAAGCCTAAAGGCGTAGGGGCTTCGCAAGTCAACACTCCTTGTTAAAACGGGCAGTTCGTTGCGATTTTTAAGTATGTGTTCCACATACAGAGTGAAAATTTTTAGAGTCAGATTACACATCCCACTAGGGGTAGGGTCTGAAAAAAATAGCGGATGAGCTATTTGAAGTAGTTATAGATTTTACGGCGAAAACAAATTTTATCGCCAACCAAGAAATCAAAGAACAAGGCAAAAATAGTGAAAAATGATTGAAAAACAAAAAATATTTACTACAATAAGTAAATCAGTGGGTTCGCTTACATCTCCGAGCCTAAAGGCGTCGGAGTTTTATGCTCAAAACAGATAAAAAAAACAATATGAAACCAAAAATGACACCAGAAAAAGAATTGCAAGGTCTTGAAAAACAAGCAAAACAAATTGAAGCTAAGAAGCAAGCTTTGGAATTAAGAATCCAGAAACAAAAAGACAAAAACAAGCCGAAATCTATTATGGATAGAGTGAAGTCTTTCAAAGATGCCTTGAAGATAGCTAAGCCAAGTAAAGAAGAGTTGGCTCTTTTATACTATAAAGGAACAAGTAAAACCCTTTGTTTTGCAAGAGATTTTTCAGTTTTAGAACTCATATCAAGAGTCTTAAACGAGGGGTGGGAACCAAAAATGGACGGATCAGACAATCGTTATTATCCTTGGTTTCATCTTCCATTTTCGTCGGGCTTCGATTTCGACGGTGCGGATTACGATGATGCGCTTGCGTTTGCGGGTTCCGCTTCTCGCCTTTGCTTAAAGAGTTCTGAATTAGCCGCCTACGCAGCTAAAACATTCAAAAAAGAATACGAAACCGCCATAAAAGGATTATCTAAATAGGCTTGTGTGCAGGAGGTTTTTTTTTGAATCAAAAGCACTAAATTAATAGACTATGCCAAACAAGCTATTCATAAAACGCTACAGAGTATCAGTAACATATCTTGGAAAAGAAGGAGAAGCAGACAGGGTTGAAGGTTTTTTAAACGCTAGAACCTCTTTTGAGGCATACAAGAAAGCAAAGACAATGAGTTCTGCAAACGACATTATCGGAAAAGTCAAAGAGATTGACGTACGGTTCTATTTCTGATTAATTTAGCCCAAAATGACCCCAGACAAAGAAACTCTTGACAGACTCGCTAAGAAGCGTCAATATAAGTTAAGAGGTATCATTTCTTCTTTTGAATGGGTCAACCCAGTAAACAAGTCTATCGCCAACCTAATTGTATCCAAAGGGTCTGGATCAAATAAGAAGTTCTTTGCTTTTACAGTATTTAGACCCAACGCTCTTGTTTTGGAGCAACTAAAAGTAGGATACAGGATTAAGATATGGTTTTCAATACGATCAACAAAACACTCAGATCGCTGGTACACAAATCTTTTGATCGATTCTTTTGAGCATTGGATAGTGAATGAGGATAAGTTAAAGAAAGAGGCTAGGATTAAAGAATTATCCGAAAAACAGAAGCAAATTGACTGGGGAAATCCAGATTTCCAATAGCAAGATTTCATTGATCCGAAAATTAGATTAAAAAGCAGTCGAAACGGC
>CAZTIN010000071.1:0-2975 GCA_964613525.1 uncultured Candidatus Saccharibacteria bacterium | reverse complement strand
GGATGAAATGGGACGCCGAAGTTATCCGCGACACGCCGGGCATGTACGCGATTCTCGGCGGCGATGGTGTGGACAACCACATCAAACATCGGGCGGCGATCATGGCAGCCCGCAGCCAGCCGGGCGACCAGTGGCAGATGTACGACTACTACCTCGGGATACTGGCCCAGAAGCTGTGGGTCATCATCTCAGGCAACCACGACGCCTGGACGAACCAGATTGGCGGCATCGACATGGTTCTGACGCTGGCAAATAAGAACCGCCTGATGTACTCGCCCGACGAGGCGCGGATTGCAGTCACGCACGGCGGGGCTGAATACAAGATCGCCATCCGCCACCAGTACCGGATGAACAGCAGTTTCAATCAGACGCACGCCGTTAAGCAGTGGTATCGGAACGGCGAAGAACTGTTTGACATCGGCATCGTGTGCCATCACCACGAAGCGGCGATTGAGTGCTTTGTCGGGCACGGGCAAACCCGCTGGGCGGCGCGTCCTGGTGCTTATCAGATCACATCCGCCTATTCGCGGCAGTACGGCTACAACGTCACCGAACCGACCTGCCCGACGTTCATCCTCTGGCCGCACGAGCGGAAGATACTGGGGCTGCCAAGCGTGCATGATGCCGCGATGCTTTTGCCGAGTTTGCGAAACCAATACCGAAAACAGAGGGCCGCATGAGTTCTGCATTCCTGAAAGAGCTGGATCGAGAGATTAACCCGCCGCACTACACCCGTGGCGGAATCGAAACAATCGACTTCATTGAAGCGAAGGGGCTAGGGTTCCATCTCGGCAACGCCGTGAAATACATCTCGCGGTGCGGGCATAAGACCAAAGACCCCACTGCCGATCTACGCAAGGCAATCTGGTACATCGAGCGGTACTTGGAAACGCAGTGCGAAACTAACCCTGCGGAAAGGACTGCATGACCACGGACATGGCGGACGCAACAAAGCAGCTATTTAAGTTCCGAAAGCTTCCATCCGAGTGGCCGATTGAGCGGTATCAAGTGTCAGCTCGTTTCAGTTGGAATGCTCGTGACCTCAGAGACCTGAACGTGATTCCGAATGTCGGGTGGATTGTAGTGCGGGATCACGAGTCTTGGAAATTAGTGGACATCGACATCAGACGCAATGAGCCGTTTTCTTCGGAACTGACGATGACTTACAGGAGGCTAGATGTCAACTGACATGGCGGAACGGAAATACCGCAGCATGAGCGAGATGCAGCAGGAGGCGCAGACTTCCGCCCGTGGGCTGGCGTGTCCCAACTGCGGCAGCACGGCCACAGAGGTAGCGCGCACAACCAGGGATCACGGCGTCATCGTGCGCGAGCGCCGCTGCTTGCACTGCAAGACGAGACTACCCAAGAGCTACGAAACTTTTTAGTGGTGCGTGTTACCCGTAGCGCCTTTTGGTTTTACGTATTTCGAGGAACCGCGTACCGTAGAGATTGAAACCAATACACCGGGGCCGTGACGTAGTTCACGGTCTACGCGATTAGGCAGGAGTTGCAACCTCCTAAGACGCGCTATCGTCGGCCCATAGCGGGGTCGTGGATGAAACCACGTCCCCGCTTTTCTTTTGGGCCGCGCGCATGTCCACAGACTACGAAGCCCTGATTGAATCTGAGTCCGCCAAGGCTCAGAGCATGTCCAGCGATGCCGGTAGCGTCTCGCGCCGCAGCATTGATGAACTCATCAAGGCGGATCGTCACGTCTCTGGCAAGCGCGCCGCAGCCAACGCCAACGGTCTGTTCGGACTCCGCATTCGGCAATGCGTGCCGGGGAGTCCCGCTGAATGATCGCGGACGCCCGCACATTCCGACAGCGCCGCCAATCGACCGTTCTTGGCTCGAATGGGAAGCCGTTCGTCCATGAGCCACGCTTCACGTCCGCCGACCTGATGCAGCGCAAAACGCAAGCCGCGCTTCAGTACGACGCCGCGCAGGACAACGACAACTACCGCCGCTACTGGGCCTACGCCGATTCGCGCTCCCCGGACAACGCGAACTCGATCGAAGTCCGCCGCAAGCTGGTTTCCCGCTCGCGCTACGAAGCTGAGTCGAATCCGTATTACGCCGGCATCCTCGACACGCACACGCACTACTTGGTAGGCACCGGCCCCAAGCTGCGGATGCAGACGAACAACAAGGGATTCAACGAGACCATTCAAGGTCTGTGGAATGCCTGGTGGGCTGAGACCGGAATGGGCGCGAAGCTCTGGGCAATGGCGCACGCCAAGACCCAGGACGGCGAAGCGTTCGCACTCTTGGTCAACAACCCGAACCTACGGACGGGCATTCAGCTCGACGTGGTTCCGATTGAGACCGAGATGTGCCAGACGCCTGGCATCTGGGGCTCGGAAAAGAACTACATCGACGGCATCAAGTTCGACGACTACGGCAATCCCGAGTGGTACGACATTCTCGATACGCATCCAGGCGATGGCGTCTCGCTCACCGCCACGGCAGTCCCCGCCAGCAACGTCTTGCACTGGTTCCGGCAGCGCCGCCCAGGTCAACACCGTGGCGTGCCCGAGATGACCAGCTCCCTGAACTGCGGCGCATCGTTCCGCCGCTGGCGTGATTCGACGCTCAAGGCAGCCGACCGCGCGGCTAGCTTCTCGATCCTGCTGAAAACCGACCTGCCGCCCGATGAAGGCGACTTCGCAACGCCGTTCAGCACGGCGGAACTCACTTCGGACATGATGACCGCACTGCCGCTCTCCTACGAGATGCAGCAGATCGACGCGAAGCATCCGAACGCCAACTACGAGACGTTCCACCAAACGCAGATCAGCGAGCAATCGCGTCCGCTGGGGATGCCGCGCAATATCGCGGCCTGCGATTCCAGCACCTACAACTTCGCGTCTGGGCGGCTCGACCACATCAGCTACGCGATGGCGCTGGAAGTCGAGCGAGAAGACTGCATTCTGCGCGTGCTCGACAAGCTGTTCCGTGCCTTCTGGCAGGAAG
>CAZTIN010000070.1:0-3006 GCA_964613525.1 uncultured Candidatus Saccharibacteria bacterium | reverse complement strand
CATTGGCGTTGGGGGAGGCAATGGCTCCAGTAAGACAGAATCGTGTCTTGTTGAAGGAGTCATTAGGGCAACCGGGCAAATTCCCATTAGCCTCCAGAACGACTACCCGCGAGAGAAGCTGCGAGGCCCCATCTCATGCCGTATTGTCGTTGAGTCCCTCACCACAACGCTCAGTACCATCATTATCCCGAAGCTCCAGTGGTGGAAATGGACAGGACAATTCCCGGTTGGAGGGGACAAAGGCCACTGGGGGTGGATTCCCAAGCACTGCCTCATCAAGGAGGACTGGGCCAAAAGCTGGAGTGAGAAGACGCGCATGCTTCGATTGCTCTATCGGGACCCTGATAACCCCGACCGAGTGGTGGGAGAATCGACAATCCAGTTCATGTCTTACGACCAGGACCCGAGTGACTTTGCCAGCGGTGACTTCCATTTTATATTGCATGATGAGCCTCCCAAGCTAGCCATCTGGCAAGAGAACCGTGCCCGCGTCATGCGTGTGGATGGCACCCTCATGGTGGCCATGACCTGGCCGGATGACCCCAGTATCAGCGTAGATTGGATCTTTGATGAACTGTATGAAAAAGCTCAACCAGGTGTGGACCAAGACCCTCACATTGCTTGGTTTGACCTGTATACGACTGATAATCCAAACCTACGCCAAGATGCTGTCGCGGAGAGAGCTGCGCAAATGGGTGAGGGTGAACGAGCAGCTCGCATTTATGGCCAACCAATCCGGCTTAGTAACCGTGTCCATCCTCTATTCACTGACACCCTCCATTGGTGGTGTTTCGAGTGCAAAAAGCCCATCATCCGCACCGAAGCGAGCACCTGCAATAGCTGCGGCAGCGACAACATCGAAAGCTACACCCACGTCCTAGATGAGAAGATTGACCCGAATTATCCAGTGGTGTTTGGTCTGGACCCTCACCCTCGCAAGCCTCATGCTATGGCTTGGGTGCAAGTGGACCCAAATGATGATCTCCATGTGGTCCTGGAGCTGGAGGTCGCCCTTGCCCCGCAAGAGCTTGCCGAATACGTCCTGGAGCTGGAACGAGAACGAGGATGGAAAACCATTCACCGCCTTATCGATCCCAATATGGGTCGCTCTCCATCCGGCACAGATCGAGAGACCACTTGGCAAGACGCCTTTGATAAGGCCGGACTTGTGTGCGATCTTGCGGACGACAGCGACGTGGGCCGGGCACAACTAAATGTCTACCTGCGGCCAGATCCTGATACTCGTCGTCCTCGTATTACTTGGGATCGAAGCTGCGGCAAGGCTATTTATCAAATGAAGCGGTTTCTGTGGGATGACCATAAGAAGGGCCTGGAGAAGGACCAGAAGCAGCTCACCAAGAAGAAGAATGACGACTTCCCTGCCATCTTCCGTTATGTGCTCAACAGCAACCCTGACTTCCGCAGCCTGCGTATGATCCACAACGCCGCTGCTAATCACATCAAGGGTACTCGTAGCCGCACGGGGTATTAGCATGAATGTCTGTCATCACATCAATACCGTAACGTGCGATAACTGCAGTCCATTCCTGTACAGGTTTGACATGGAAACCAATCCGTACGTCCCGCTAACGTGGGAGACGCTTCAGCCAGTTCCTGCACCACTCCGCAAACCACATCTCCTTGACTGCCCCTATAAGGTACCTAAACGATAATGCGCTTTAAGTCCACTGGCCGTATTTCCAACTACGAGATCACCAATCTACGCAAAGAGCAAGTATGGCGGGGTGTGCGTTGGACGTACTTGTGGGCTAGCTTGAGCGACGAAACGCACCCCAAGTCCAAGGAAGAATGGCAAGCGTATATGCGTTCCAAGGAAAGTGATAGCGAGTAATGTCCGAATACGACCTCCCCAGCGAAACCGAAGCGCCTTTGCTGAAGAAGGGCAATAAGGCTTACCAGGCTGCATATCACAGAGCATACAGGGCTCAGCGCAATACAGACCCTGCCTACCTTGCCAAGCGGAGAGAGTATGTAAGATTGCACAGGGCTAAGGACCCCAGCTATAAGGAGAGGGCAAGGCAATACGCCAGAGCGAGGGCAACACGCAGGGACGAACTTGTACAACTGCGTAAGCTGGCTGTTGTAAATGTACTTACAAACGGGGAAGGCACATGCAGGTGGTGCGGACAAGGAGACATTGACGTGCTGTGTGTTGACCACATTGACAACAGCGGCGCGGCACATCGTAAGGCGCAGAGAGGCCTTACTGGAGATTCGATGTACAAATGGCTAGTCAGGAACGACTACCCGTCTGGCTATCAGATCCTCTGTTTCAACTGCAATACTAAGAAAGAACTATTGTACCGTCGTTCGCTAAGGGAAGGGGCCTCATGCCAGACGATTATTCAGTAGGACTGTCAAGCGAGGCAGAGGATAGTCCTTCTCCGCCTTCCCTGGAGAACAAGCGCAGCTTCAAGATCGACAAGGAGGAGGCCGTCTCTCGTGTCATTGAGGACTACAACAATGACCTCCTAGACAGGGCTGACTGGACGGAGCAGCGCATCCAACGCTACGCCAAGTACCGTGGCTGGCTGGAGCCAAAGAACTACCCCTGGCCTAATGCCGCCAACACCCACAACCCCATCCTGATGACCGACTGCCAGCGCATGCAGGACACCCTGCACAATGCCGTTATTGGCAACCGCCCCCCTCTTAGCGCCATTGCGGCAGCCAAGGGCGACACCGACAAAGGCGTTACCATTGATGAGCTGCTGGATCACCAGATGTTCGTGGAGCAGGAGGGTGAGGAGCGCATTGGTGAGGTGATTGACAGCTTTGTCAATGAGGGCACTTTCGTCGCCTTCACACCGTGGGTCAAGGTCAAGGAACGTGTGCCTGAGATTACTATCCTCCCCCCACCACCCAAAGGGACAGATGCAGGTCAATACATCCTCAGTGTGTTGCAGCAGAAGTACCCTGGCACGCTATTAGAGCCAGTCAAAGGCAACCCCTTCAAATGGGTGGCACGGTGGGAGGACCAGTTCC
>CAZTIN010000069.1:0-3141 GCA_964613525.1 uncultured Candidatus Saccharibacteria bacterium | reverse complement strand
GTGCATGGGATGGTCGGGATTGGTCGTGTAGAGAATCTGCCGCCACGGGGCCGCCTTGCCGCGCAGACGCCCCAACAGTTCGTTGTGGTCGTCCTCGGCCAGCGCGTTGGCTTCCTCGCACCAGATAAAATCTGCGCTGCCGTCACCGTTGATGGAGCGCAACGCCTGACGCTGCCCCTCGTCCTTCAACCCGGCAATAAAAATACGCGAACCGTTGTCGTAATGAAACATGAGTTCCGAGGCGTTATAGCGCACCGTGGGGTCGTCACCAATCGCCGCCTTGAGCGCATAGACCACCGACTTAGACGCAAACTCGCGCGCCTTGCGTAGCGCAATGCCGACGCTGTTGGGATACTTCTTCATGAAGCCGTGCAGCTTCTCGGACGCCGCGCGCGACTTGCCACCGCCTGCGCTGCCACTGTACAGGCAAATGGTAGACTTGTCGCGCCAGGCTTTCACCTGCCAGGGGAGTGGCGTATAAATAGCGGTCGGTTTAACCTGCGTCTGCGTCCCAATCATCGGGTGTTACCGTCACATAGCCCTTAACTTGCAAATCGACACTGCCGCTGTGTTCCTGTTCGACGCGCTCCACGTAGCCACGGTTGCGCCCCTTTGTGCCTAGCGTGTAGCGCACGGCCCACGCTTCGCCGTTGAGTACAGCCGTGCGCAGCTTCAGCTCTGCCGAATCAACCAACACCTCATCAGCGTGCAGCCGCGCGTCGTCAATCGCATTTTTCACCGTGGCATAGCGGTCGGCGTAGTTGTAGATGGTCTTGGATGTCACACCCAAACTTTCCGCCACTAGTCCGACTTTGCCTTTGTTGCGCCAAATGGCGCTGATGAGTTCCTCACGATTGAGCGTTTCAGTAGCCATAATTTTTGTGTAAAATCGTCATGCCATCAGCACAGGCGTTTGGCCCGTGGCGTCAGCCCAGCGTTGCAATTGCGAAAAGTCGCTCATTCGTGCTATAATACACCTATGACAGCAAGCAAACTTTGCCCCCATCCAGGCTGTACCACCAAGATTGAGCGCAAGGCCAAATCCTGCAAACGTCACATGACGCACAACGGCACTAAGCCGCCCGTAACATCCCGCGACAAGTCGTGCGCCTTGTGTGACAGCCCGTTCCAGACCACGAATCCGCGCCAGCGATACTGCATAGAGTGCCGAGACGCCACTTGTGTTATCTGCGGCCAAACTTTCCAACGCAACTTCCGCGCCCGCAAAGTCGTCACCACTTGCTCGCCCTCTTGCACCAGCAAGTTGGCTTCGCGAGACCGTACCCGCCAACTGCTGAAATGCCACTGTTGCGGCAAAGACTTTTCTCCGGCCAATGGGCATCTCGAAGTTAAATATTGCTCGCTTGAATGCAAAGGCATTGCTTCTCGTAAACCAGACACAGATAAGCGACGCAACTCCTATAAATACCGCTTGTGGCGAGAGGCCGTCTACGCCCGCGATAACTACACCTGCCAACACTGCGGCGCAACAGGCGAGATACAAGCCCACCACATCAAGCCGTGGCAGCACCACAAGGCGATGCGCTACGATGTCGCCAATGGTGTTACCCTCTGTCGAACCTGTCACGAAAATATCCACGGTGCGCACATCCCTCGCGTCGCCAAGCGTTTTCCTACCACTTGCGCCAACTGTAGCTGCACCACTAAGGGCAAAAGCCAATATTGCCGGTCGTGTGCGCTCAAGTTGTCCCCAAAGGCCAAAGCGGCTCATGCTCTACGCTCCCGCAACCAGAACGGGCAATTTCTGGGTAGCGTCGAAGTATCTTTGTAAAGCCACCGCAACGTAAGCAGGCGAGATCTCCACGGCTCGGCACTTGCGCCCCAATTGTTCACAGGCGATGATGGTTGTGCCGCTGCCAGAGAAGGGTTCGTAGACGATTTCACTCGCCTTTGACGAGTTCTCTACCGCCCGCGCTACCAATTCAACAGGCTTCATAGTGGGATGCTCCGGCGACTTCGTTGGTCTGTCAATTTCCCATACGGTCGTTTGCTGTCGCCCGCCATAGTAACGATGCCCTGCCCCTAGCTTCCATCCATAAAAGATTGGCTCGGATTGCCAGTGGTAGTCCACGCCCATTGGCGAGAAAGTGGCATTGTTCTTTACCCACTGGATTGTCTGCCGCCAGATGCCACGATCCTTCAGCGCTTGTCCGAACAACACATGTAGCGGCCTCGCCGGGGCCGCTACATACCACGCACCCCCCGCGAGGCATACGCCCAACGCGTTATCAAATGCGCCACACAGCATCTGCATGAGTTCGGGTTCATCTAGCGTGTCATTCTCTAAGTTTTCCTCAACTCGATTGCTCCGAGCAATCGAGTTGAGGAATTTGTTTTTATCGCCTACTGCCACGCCATAGGGCGGGTCAGTCCACACCATCTCAGCCTTCTCCCCACCCATCACCCGCGCCACCACCTCGGCATCGGTGCAGTCGCCGCAAATCAGCCGATGCTCGCCCAACTGCCACAACTGGCCCGTGGCGGTCTGCCACTTCTGGCGCAACTCGTCGGCCCTGTCCACTTGCGGCGCGGCGTCCACGTCCTTCTTCTCGTCCTGATACAGCCCCGCGTCCTCGGCCATGCCTGCGAGTAGTTCCTGCAAGGCCGCCTCGCCTGTATTCACCTCACGCAGCAGCGTGTCAAGCACTTGCGCGTCGGTTTCAGCCATGTAGGTGATGGGGTCGAAGATGGCAAGAGCCAACTTTTCTTCGTCCTCGCTTAACTCCACCTCGACATACGGCACAGGCTCATTGTTTTTGAGTGCCTGCCACACGCGCTCGTGCCCGTCGATCAGCCGCCCGGTCGTGCGGTTTTCCACCACCACGCCAATCCAGCCCAACTCACGCAAAGACGCTTGCACTGCGTCACGCTGCCGCTGCGGGTGCTTGCGATAGTTCAGCGGGTTGGCCTCAAACTGGTCAGCCGGTTTGGTGCTGTAGCCGACAATGCGATTGACAAACGGATTCGCCATGCTATCCATTCCCCATGTGATACATCAGCGACAGAATGAGTGCGGCCACGCACAGCACCACGACCATCGCCGTCACGTTGTCCATTAGTCAGCCCCCATGCGGTCGTCGGCGTCACTGCCCACGATGAGACAGGCGTAGAGCAGCACGA
>CAZTIN010000068.1:0-3183 GCA_964613525.1 uncultured Candidatus Saccharibacteria bacterium | reverse complement strand
AATTAGTACCAGAGTGCTACTAAGCGGTTGATTGGCAATATATGTGGCTATTTCCGCGCCGTTCCATAAATAGAAACCCGCGCCGACTACTGCCGCATTACTAGCAACGCGCAATAAAAAAGACATTCCGGTAATGAAAGCGTATTGCGACGCTGGCGCATTAGAAAATATATCACTATCTAATTCTGTGCCGGACGCAACCGCCGTGCTTGCGCTGATACGTTGTGAATACTCGGTTGTATAAGGCATTTTTAATTATCCCCCAAATGATAAGTAAAAATGCCATGAACCGTCATTTGAACATCAGGAGCGGCAAGTATATTGGTAATTTGAAATCGTCCGTTGCTCATAATATCCATATTTACAAGATGCATTATAGTTTTATTTTCATAACTATCTATAAGAGCATGCGAATTTGCCATTCCCTGATACCATCCTAAATCGGTATCTTGAAACTCCGTTACAACATGTATTGGAGTTGGCATAGGCAAAGATGTTTCGGTAAAAATATCAATGCGCAATTCTTTAAGAAACGTTCTATTTATAGGATTGGCAAAATCTACAACATTAAAGAAATTAGTTTCAACTATCATTGACAAATCTAGAGAATATAATTGTTCTTTCATCATATCGCCTAACGCGGGAGACCGGCGATAACGAGACGCAATTAAATCAGACGGTGAAAGTATAGGATTTTGAAATGAAGTTCCTAGCCATTCGGGTGCAACAGTCTGAATAGCGGCACTTTCTATCGGCTCTATATTTACATTAACAAAAATAAATCGCGTTTGACCGGCATCATTTGGCACAAATTCGGATGCAAATACAACGTCATATGCGTTTGTAACAATCGGAAACCATTGTGTCGCACCAGCAGATATAGATATTCCATAACCAGTGTCAGGAAAAAATACATATACAGGATTACTATTAAATGAATTATCGACATACATAGAAACTATTTTATCAAGCGGCGTTCTAACTCCAAAGTTAATATTAAGCGGTATTCTAACCGCAACTGGAATAACTCCCGGCGGAGTATAATTTGACCAATTAATATTAACGGGAACACCGCCCGGAAGATTTTTTGGAGGAGTACAATTCTTTATTGCCATATAAGACGGTGGAACATCGCGAAATGGTACCTCCTGAAAATCATTAAGATTGATACTCATTTCTCACTCCAATCCTCGTCATTCAATTCTTCTATATTTAACGAAACATATTTGGCGTTATCACCGCTGGTATCATATATCCTATAAATTGGCACAATCTCTTTATTATAGAGCGCAAATCCCTCCGGAATAATAGTCAATTCCTGTCCCTTACGAGAAATCTTGAAAGCGGATTTTGACGCCAAAAGCTTATCAATCAATTTCATCGTATGCACTCCGTAAAGATAGCGACACCAGAATTTCCCGCCGCGCCGGCTTTATCAGCACCAGCATTAAAATCACTAGCGCCACCGCCACCCGCGCCATAACCAACACCAGCTTGACCAGCTAAATTAATAATCGACGGTACGCCATATCCGTAAACAGTATCACCGCCCTTTCCGCCACCGCTGGAACCAATATTTGAAAGCGCGGTTGACGCATATCCCCGAGTGCCAGAACCGCCGACACTTTCAAAATCACCGGTAGAACCTGCAATGGTTCCTCCAACACCACCAGAACCGACGGCAGAACTTGCCGCTCCATTTCCACCGCTACCAGCGTCTGCCACAATGGTTGTTACGTTGATAGTCGTATCAGAACCGGCACTCCCATTATTGTTGCCAGCAACGCCACCCGCGCCGCCAGCACCAATATCAACCGCCAGACCCGCACCAACAATAGAGGCACTTAATATGCTTTTAACATATGCGCCGCCGCCGCCGCCGCCCGCGCCATTTTGCGTTCCCGCCGCCGTGGTAATAACACCACCGCCACCGCCGCCGCCGCCAATAGCTTCAACTTGCACCCAAATCATTCCCGATGTTGGTGTATATGTTCCATCTGCGGTAATTGTCTGAATAACGACGTTAGAACACCCATTAAACGGAGAATAAGTGATCGAACTAGCCGCAAACGCGCTTGACGCAAATAGCGCAAATATAAATGCGAGAATGATTTTCATCACAATGCACTCCCGGAAATAAATGCCGTCGCACTATCAGTTTGTGTGAAACAAGTTGTAGCAGTACTAAAGGAAACAGAAATTCCAGCGCTTAATTCAATCGGTGGATCATATGAAAGCATGACAGTCGAATTTGCTGACACAATGGCGCAATCAACTGGTGTTACAGCGCCAGCGGCAGGAACCGTTGCCGAATTATGAATAAGAACCCTCCCCGCAACCGCGCCGGTAGTTACAGAAACAGAATAAAGATTTCCCGCCGATGCTTTAATGACATGTCCTGTTTCAACGGCGGTTGAAACAACAGGGATAATCCCACTTCCGGGATTTGGCGTTACTACAGAATTTGTGCAAAGAAATCCGTCGGGATCAAGTTGAATAGGTGAATTAGTTCCGACTGTCAGAGTAGAACCGCCGCACGCTGCGACAACTCTGCCAGCATCTTGTGCTATCGCAATTCCCGAAATGCCAAGCAAGAATGCAATGCAATACAGTATTCTATTATAGAATGTCATACAATACACTCCTATAGCGCGCTAAATGATCCATAATAGGGCTGCGGCATATTCATAAGTAAAAGTTTCATGGTCAAAGGATATGTTGCCGTTCTACAAATCAGCGAAACTGGTGACGGTGCAATAAGCGGATAAATACCTTGTGTATTTGCCGGGACTTTCAATATCTGATTTGTTCCCAATACTTGAATTTCAATCGGATTTGGATTAGCGTGATTTTCTACCCAAATCGATTGTATAAACTCAATTTCATCTTGCGATTGCTCTTTATACAAATCAAAAGTGATAATACCACCATTTGCCGCTGAAAATATCAACGGCACCATCATCGCAAGCGGGCCATTTCTAGGCGCTAATCCGTTTGCCACCTTGAATGCGGTTAGCATAAATATTTGATCCTCTAATTGGTGTAGTCGCTCTAATTCGACGCTTGATATAATACTGATCACCGCGTTTTGTCATTGTCGGCGCGCGGTTCAATACCTCAACAATTTGATCGTCAATAATACTCTGAACCGCCTGCCAAGTCAAACCAGACGCGCCTTTTGAC
>CAZTIN010000067.1:0-3219 GCA_964613525.1 uncultured Candidatus Saccharibacteria bacterium | reverse complement strand
ATTAGGTAGGGCGCTTGAAGATAAGCCAACTGGTGTCCATACTGTTGATGCTCGTAGTATCATTGGGCAGTAATTAGAAGGAAACAAGTCACTGAAAGGACTCTCTGTTCATACGTAATGGGGAGTCCTTCTTTTATTGTTTGATATTCAAGAGTACATGTGTTATCTTGATTACAAAGGCCAGAGCCAGCGCTCAGGCTTTTTTATTTTCTATAAAAAAGTTAAGGAGCATCACATATGATTTTCAATAATCGTATCACGGATATCACCTACAATAAGATTCTTCCTAAAGTAGTTGATACCAAAAACGATGGAAACGTAGCAACCGCTCGTATCCTCGGCACACAACTTGGCCGTACATGGACAGGCCATACAATGAACCAAGTTATCCAGATCGACAACGACGCTACTGGCGGCGCTTTCGACGGTCTTGACCAGTTCAGCACAGCACAAACAAACAATACTCGCTCATTGAGCTGGTACGTAAAGGGTTACTACCAATCAGTAGTAGCAGCTGGTATGGAACAGGATGTTAACACAGGCGAAGCTCAGGCTATCCGCTACATGACTAGCATCATGGATCGTGCCAAGACATCAATGCTTAACAGCATCGGTACTCTTTTCTACGGTGTAGGTTCTGGTAAGAACTTTGAAGGTTTTGGCCTTATTGCCGATGACGGTACCCTCACAAGCTCATATGGTGGCTTAACTCGTGCTACTTACGGCGTCATCTTCAACGCTTATGTAGACGCAGAAGCAACTCTTACATTTGAAGAGTTTGCAGCAGCTTTCGACGGTTCATGCGCAGCAAGCGTAGAGACTGAACGACCAAACATTGCTTACATGAGCCCAGCTGTATGGAGCATCTATGAAAGCTTGTTTACCCCAGCTGCACAGGCTCACTACACTTCAACAAGCGTAGGCGGCTACTCAACAGTTAACGGTAACACTCCAATTGGTAAGAGCATCAAGGGCGAAGGCGCTGGTGGTGTTGGTGGCTTCGTAAGTCTCGACTTCCGCACAATTCCTTTTGTATCTGATGACAAAGCACCGTCTGGCTCATTGTTCCTCATTAACGAACACTACCTAGAGTTCCCAGTACTTCGTTCAACAAGCAAGAGCGTGAAACAAGTTTCACCAAACCCAGAAGCACAAGAAGGCTACTACAGCGAAGCTAAGCTGCCTGCTAGCGTTCAGTTCCGTGACATGATGGAGAGCATCAACCAATACGGTTCTGCTGGTTTCTTCCTTGTAATGGGTAACTTGATTCACCGCAATCCAAAACGTAACGCACGCCTAACGGGCATCGTAGGATAAGGAGGATAAAATGTCACAAAATTTAATCGCAATCAATACACGCGAAACTAGCACAGTACAGCAGCATCGTCTTGGTGAAAAGTACACTGATGAATATCAGAATACTTACCGCTACGCTAAAGCTGGCGCAGCTAACCTAGCAGCTGGTAAGCTCGTTGTGAACGCTGACGCTGATGCAAACGTAGTCAACAAGACTGTCGCCCGCACATACGCAGCTGGTGTCACATCAGTAATCGTCGACGTTGCTGGTACAGTTGTTGCCGATGCGTATGTAGATGGTACTTTCACTATCTCAGACGCAACTGGCGAAGGTTTTAACTGTCGCGTAACTGGTAACACTGGCGTAACTGGTGCAGGTGAAATCACACTTACCCTTGCACAGCCTACTCCTGTAGCACTTACCATCGACGTATCAGAATACACCCTAACCAAGAACGCATGGGATTCAGTAGTTATTTCTGCTACTGACCAAGCTGACATGGCTGTCGGTGTGCCTAACGTGGCTATCGCTGCATCTAGCTTCGGCTGGGTACAGACTGGTGGTACATGTGCAGTACTTGCTGATGAAGCAGTTACACGCGGCCTAGCGCTTACAATCGGTACCGGTACAGCTGGTGCAGTTGAAGCACTTGACGCAGCTGGTGAACCACAAATTGGTGTCGCTCGCGATACCTTGGTTGATACTGAATTTACATCAGTATTCCTGACCATCGACCAGTAATCAACTCCACAGTTAACAATTGATCCCAGTAATGGGATCTTTTGTTTTATGTGGTATCATACGGGTAAGACGCCAAGCCTATGGGGTCTTTTTTATTTAATCTCGCCTTTTACCAGATTAAGTTCTGAGAGGGTATAACAAGGAGAACAATCATGGCAAAAGACAAACTAGAAAGCTATCTACCAGTCGTCCGCTATCAGGGACTCAAGACTGACAAAGCTGCTGTACTCGGTAGTACGCTTGCTGTTACGGGCACTGCGACCTTTACGGCTGCACCAGTGTTTACCGCGGCACCATCTGGCCCAACGGTTCGCGCAGTATCACAGAGCGCACTCGTAGGTGCAACAGTTGCATTGACTGCTGCTGACTCAGGTAAAGTACTTATCAACCGTGCAACCAGTGGTAGCCCATCATGGACATTACCTACAGCAGCTGCTGGACTATGGTTTACATTCGTTGTTGCAAGCACGACCGCTGGCTTCACTGTAACTGGTGGCACGATCAAGGCTAAAACATCGGCAACTGGCACAGCTATCAGTGGTACAACCCTTACAAATACTCAGGGTACTGCAGTTGTTGGCGATACTATCACTCTTGTCTGTGATGGTACAAACTGGATTATGACTGCACAATCTGGTATCTTCGCTGCGTCTTAGTACGTAACAGATATAAAGAGCCACTCTATAATCGGGGTGGCTTTTTTATATGATGTGGTATTATAAGGGCATGAAAGAAAAGGAGCTTGTATCTAAACGCGATGCTATTAAGATTGCGTTTGATAATCAGGTTAAAATAGAGTCTGATGCTAAATCTGAACAGCTACGCCTACAAGGCGAATATCGCCTCATTAATGAGTTAATTGACAGCCTACCTAAAAAAGAGTCGAAAGACGGAAAGAGCAATAAATAACATGGATGAATTTACACAATCATTTGAGCAGGCACAAGCACCCGACGGTAGCCTACGCAAAAAGCTTAATACGAAATTCAATCAATATAACTATGTTGGTATTCAGAACCCACTTAAAAAGCCGTTCAACTGGGCTGTTGCACTTGAACAGAGTGAGATTGTTGGTATAAGCCCTGCAGAAGGAATGAATGAACAGAATATGGCACAAACAGGTAGCGGAACATTCTTACCTGGCGATGCCGCAACACGCACCAATCGAATCACAAAGATCA
>CAZTIN010000066.1:0-3240 GCA_964613525.1 uncultured Candidatus Saccharibacteria bacterium | reverse complement strand
GCATATAGTTTCTTTCCACCTATCAAAACTTCCGAAAACTCGCGTTCTAATTTCCATGCCCCGAGTGCCGATCTATCCACACTAACACCAGCCAAATCCCGACAAATAAGGCTATCAGTATCGCAGTAGATAGGATCACTAGCCAATTGTATTGCTTCCAAAAGAACGGACCTAGCAGCACCAGTGATACTAGCAGCAGTGGCAACATTATAAAAATGATTGCCGGGGCTTGGTCGCTCCCAAATGTCATATCCGTTTCCTCTATATACCGGCAACGCGCCCCAACTATCTTGCCAGTCTTTCAAATCTCCGTCTAATTTTTGTCCTTCCTCGGTAGCTTCATACTCGGGACAGCATCCACTATCGGTTATATATGTTTCTTTGAATTTTCGCGGGTTTTGCGCATACTTGCCATAAGCGTTATTTAGCAGATATTTTAACAACAAATCGTCTTTATGCGCTTCCAACCATTCGGCACTATCCTCAACCAACGTTGCTTTCAACTCTTTAACCGCTTGACGCTTGGCATACATAGGAACCACGAAATTTTCAAACGTTGTTCTTTCCTCAAAATCAAGACAAGCCCAAATCTTTACATTCGTTATCAGATTATATTTACGAGCAACGTTGTATTCCCATATGGTTGTTTTGAATTTGGCACGCTGTATCTGCGATGATAATTCGCCGGTTTCTAATCGGCCAAACATTGCACCGCCATAGTTGTCACATTCTAATTCTAAGAAAACTGTGTTCTGATTAGGTTCCCCGTATCGTCGTAAAAACGTATTACCCAATGGATGTTGAAAATAGGCCATAACATAGGGATACATCGAATTAACGTCATAGAGCTTATAATTTCCCCGGAAATGTCCTCTACCTTGCAAACATTCAACTCGACCGCCGTAATACCACTGTCTGAGATATGCATCGGATAATTCGCCAAGATTTTTCACCTTGTAATGTTTTCGCATGAAATACATTGCGGCTTGTCCAATACTTATTTTAAGTCCGCATTCTGCCACAAACTTTTTCACAAACTCTAACAGGTAGCGGCAATCATTGATACAGTATTGCGTGATTTCATCCCTATATACGTTTCTCTTGCAACGTACCATTTTGGAATAATCAAAACTATCCTTTTTCCAGTTACTAAGTTTCTCTGGTAGGATATGGAAACTGTCCCGCAACTCATGTCTGCCAATTCTGCAAGCCATGATGCCACGACCTTTGAAACTAACCTTTCCCCGGATATACTTAATGAGGAACATATAATCAAATTTTCCACCATTATGGGCAAAGATAGTATATCGTTCGGGTAATCCTTCGATAGCTTCAACAACAAATCGAACAAACTTTTCACTGTCTTCCTCCCATATGATTATTGGCGCAAAATTATCTGAATAGAGTACCGCAAGAAACGGATTGATTTTTCCCTCGGGGTTGTCATTATCAAACGGGTCCGTTTCAAAATCCAATATAGCTATATTCTTTTCGCGTTCGGCATTATCACGCTTGCGTTGTCGTTGCTTGCGTTGTAACGGAGACATAGGCGCATCGCCTATCAGCGGCCGACCTATAACCGGCGCGCTACCCGCATCATCGCATATGATAGGAACGCCCGGAGTAAACAATCTATTTCCTTGAAGCTTTAAATTCTTCTATCGAGGGATCGGTTTTAAAATCGCCATATCCGCACCGATAATAACGAGTATCAGAATCCCAATCGGGCATAACTTTCATCTGATGCTGAAACCATGCTTCATATGCACTCAAGGGAATAACATCATATTGACCAGTATTCCTATTATATATTTCGATTGTATCAGTCATAGCGGCATCAAATATTGTCCGGTTTCATCACTTAGCCGCAGCGCCGGATATTGCTTATTACCTTTGTTCTTCAATTCCGTAAGTCGTCTCACAACCAACAAACCCAATGGCGTCGTTCGTAATATCGAACCTTTTTCGCGAGAATGAACCAAATCAACGAGTTTTAATTGTTGCAACGGTCTAATCACTACTCGCGAAATCTTTCTTTCTTGCCAACCATTTTCATTCTTCCAAACTTGCACATATCCCCAATTGCGTTTGGTCATACTTTCGGCGCGAAACGCAAACATAGATATATCAAACAATATCTTACGAGTGCGATAAGATAACTTAGGAATGATGTTGTCGGGGTTATCTAAGATCATGTTATTCCTTCCTCACCACCAATACTACCAGACTCTATTTCTTCAACTTCCACATATTTTTCCCAATTAGGCCACTTATCTTCATAACCGCTCATAAATTTTCTCAATTCATCCATACTCTCAAATGTAAATCTTTCTATAATCGATCCTCTATTGAACGGAATAGTATAATATCTCCCCTTACGCTCTTTAGGTAACTGGTCAAGCTTTTCTGGTTTTATGGGAAGTATTCTCTTGCGAATACGTTTTCCATATTGCTTTCTTGTAGAGACAATCTCACCAGTCTTTCGGCTATATCTAACTGTCTCGCCTTCACCCTTATTAACAACAACTCGTGTTCCCTTAACTCGAAAGGCTTCTTTGTATTTTACCGCAGTTGCTCGGTTAACTTTAACCACGGTCGCTTTACCGGTGATAACATCTTCATACACTTTCGTCTGCTTAATCGCATATTTTGATGGGCGGCGCACATTACCCTTAAACAATCCCTTTTCCTTGAGCTTTGCCAGCTTCGGAATAGCGGATTTTTGGGCTTGTGTTAGCTTTGGTTTTCGTGTAGTCATAGGGAATTGGCCGCTCCTAACGGCCACAAGACTTTCAGGCGGAACCATCACCGCCGCTAAGTCCGAAACCCGCCGCGCTACCAACGCGGCGGGTTTCCAACCTTAAAGGGAACCTTTCCTAACGTCAAGGCTTGACATTGGACCGGGAGTGTGATTGGATCAATTGGCGGTAATTAGGAAAACGCCGCAAATCTATTTTAGTACCTAAAAATTTTAGCGCCTCCAAATCAATCCAGGGATAGATTTGGAGGCGCAATTATTTTGGTGTTTTGCATTTTTCGCTTGCAGAAAAATTGGCAATGTGAGAATATGGTGCGTCGGAAAAAGAGGAGATACGGAAATGCGCACTATGCAAATCGTTTACAACAATCAGCCTTGGCGTAATCGCTCTTTTAAGGTTCGCGGTATCTGCAAATGTGATGTTCTCAATCCATGCTGGAATAATCGCCGCGATGATATTCCGGGAAAACATTGGGCCGGTG
>CAZTIN010000065.1:0-3314 GCA_964613525.1 uncultured Candidatus Saccharibacteria bacterium | reverse complement strand
ATAAGCAAGGAAAGGTTTATAAAAAACATGAAAACAACCCAGAACGATCACGACATGTTCAATCACCTAGAAAATTTTGGCATGTTAGACGCAATGCTACTAGACAAACAAATCTTTACATTGAAGCACGCAACATGGACAAATCAGCTCGCACTAATACGTAAATTTTGGCGATCATAAGGAGACTATAATGGTAATAACAGAACAAATCCAACTATACGCAGATTCAATTAGCAACGTAGAAGCAACCGGCGATAGCGTATCAATTCTTCTCGAAGGTATAGACGTTGGCCAAGTTATGTCTGAATTTAACGCCGATGAGGTGCTAGACTGCTTTGATACTGAGGTCATCCAAAACTACCTCGACCGACGCAACGAAGAAGATCGGGAGTAATTATGACAGATAATATAGACGAACTACTCGATGAATACTGGGACAGGATAAAAAAGGGTGAAGAACTAATTGGTACCATTCAGGCAGATATAAAGAAAAAGATAAAGGAACGTGACGTGATACTACGTCAGGAGGTAGTCAATAGAATAACTCAGGCCACTATTAAATCTCCTGACTATCACTACCTGAACGACAGTATGACTGTCAATCGGCTTATCAATGCGCTAGCGAGGGAAGCAAATTAGTGAAAACCCTACTAACAATAATTAAAAACCCCCTCTGGCTTTTCCTTATGATCTTTGTATCAGTAGGGTTGCTATGGGATGAGAAAAGAGGAAGACGATGAAAAAGATAAAACACATCACTTGGGTAAAGATCGAAATGGAATTTGATGGTGACAGAGTTTGTCATATTGAGATGGACGACATGAAATTGAAAATGTCAGATCTACCCGAATTTCTTTCCAAGTTAGACGACCCTATCAAATTATTAGCAGACCAAGTAGCGAGAGAGCGTGATGAGTAACACCCAACCACTACAAGATGATGCGTCACGAGAAGAATTGTTAAATATTCTGGATGGATTCGCATATGCAATGTCTAATGACCAAGATTATGATGCACCCGCTATTACATATCACAGCTCGGATGATGCGGCTGACGCAATCATGCCCCTTATCCAAGCCCAAAAAGCCCAGTGGCAAGCCCGCTTAGAGCAGGCGGCAGCTAAGGGAGCAGAGCTGGTAGTAAAGAAAGAGATTGAAATGGGTTTGTTGTGTTATCGCGCCGTCAAGCATCGTATCTCAATGAAAGATGACGTTGAAAAGTTTGTTGATGAAAGACTCGAATGGTACAAGCAGCGATTACAAACCCTAATCCAGCCACAAGGCGAGGGAGAGAAATAATGCGGCTCATTAAATACTCAACCCGTGTTACAGACTTAGATACACCGCTCATCAATGTAAGCTACTGGGAATACCTAAAGTTACGAGTAAACATCCGTAAATGGCGGTTGCATCGCACGATGGGACGACCAGTACTCGTGTTAAGAAAGGAGGACACCCCCAATGCCAAGTAACACACAACCTAATACGATCAACGAACTATTTGGCGACCAACCAAGAGACAGAGACGAAATCATAGCCGCCCTATCTGCAATGATAGATAGCATTATCGGGGAAGATTTGCCGCTAGAGTTCTGTACACCAGAGCTTAGGCGTACACGGGTGCATCTAAATAAACTACGAGATGAGCAGCGTCAACGTGCTACCGCTTTAGGATTCCAATTACCAAATAAGGAGGGGGAAAATCATGGCAGGTTCATATAATCACATAACAAATAATGTTCACCAATTCGTAGGGGTCGATTTACTTGAAAATGGTGGTGATACCTATGAAGCGTGTGAGGAACTTTACGGCATGATTTGGTTCCTTGCTGGAGGCGATATTAACAAAGTCGAGGAAGCTCGTAAGAATTATGGAGAAGCAATATTATGAGCAATAATCTACCCGAACTATCCGATGGCGATGATGAACTAGATTATCACCTCGGCAACTACCCCGTTGTTTTAGCTGATGAGGATGGCAATGAAGTTGAAGTCAAGCTATGCGCGATTGTTGAGATTGATGACCTAATACAAATCTTTAAGAAATACGGAAAGGGAATTTTATAATGAACGAAAAAATACTAACACAAGAATTAGTTGAGATGTCAGCATTGATTGAAGATGATGGGCTTGGTGGCGCTTTCCGTGAGTTTAATATCAATGACCTTGTGCGCTATATTCAAGTACAGCGCGACATAGATTTAGTGGAAACACTTGATAGGGTTCGCAAGCAATTTGATGACCACTCTCGTCAGGAAGTTATCGACTGGATTGACGCGCTAATAAGTCAACAAACGCACTATAATCTGAAAGCTAAATGTGAGTACAATGGGTATCTAAAAAGCAATGGATAAAAATAGGAGGATAAATAGCTGTCTTAGATGTGGTAAATGGCATGATGAGCGAGAAACCTGCGACGATACCCAAAGCAAACTAGATATATTACAAATATGGGAGTTAGTGAAGGAAAGGCAAGGTAGGTCTTCTCGTGTGATAGCTGAAGACATCATGCACCTCATCCAAAGCCACCCTCAGCAAGATACTCAGCGAGCGGTGCTTGAGGCGAGGATAGATGACTTCACCCGTATGCGAGATTACTACGACCGTGGCAATATCAAGCTATGGGATGAACCAGATAACAATCTTAATCCCGTATATCTTGACGATCATCTCGACGAACTCAAACAATCCCTTAAACAGCAAGGAGATAAAGATGAGTGATACAAAATTCATAATAATAAAGTGCGCTATTCTGCTATTTCTAATCGGCGGGTATCTACTAGTGGGCTATTTAGCGTGGGTAAACTCAGGAGCTTACTACCTATGAATAATACAGATAAAAGCGAACTACGACAGAAGTTAGAAGGCCTTGAATATAACGGCAATCCAGTGTTTGAGGATGTACCAGCCATTGATATGGTCATAGCCCTAATCCAAGAGCAGTGCAATCAAGCAGAGTTAAAGGGACAGATATTGCAGGTGGGCGGCTTTAAATCAGATTTAGATAAGATGAAAAAAGGCTATTTTACCTTAGATGATTTAATAGATGCCACCGAGCAAGAACTTGCCCAGCTACAAGCAAAAGAAACGGAGGAATCATGAGTAAGAAGAAGACACCTTGGTATAACCAAACCAATAATCATGAGTGGGATGGCTACTACCTTATCGTTACACCAGCATGTATAGCCGCACTGGGATTCGCTTTACTCGTCGTTGGCGCCGCAGTGTTTAATACTTTTATAGCAGGTAAGTCATGAGTGAGACATTACAATCAGACAGTGAATTGCGAGACGCCCTAAGAAAATTAGAATATAA
>CAZTIN010000064.1:0-3497 GCA_964613525.1 uncultured Candidatus Saccharibacteria bacterium | reverse complement strand
GCTCGTAAGCATACACACAAAGCCAAGTAAACCCGCCTATCACCGCCATGTTGACCGCGAAATAAGCTACTTTACCAATACGCTTGATGGTCTTTAGGCGCGACTCTTTCTTGTCCTGCTGGTTCATACAGCTTCTCCTGCCGCTTCGGTTTCTGCCAATTTCCGCATATCTTCTAAAGCAACTTCGTTGCTGTCATAGAACCGGCACGGATTTATTTTATATCCGCTTTCGCGATAGATTAGCTGTGCGGCAAGTGCGGTGTCATGGAAGCGCTCAAGTGCATACCCTGCTTCGCCTGCAAGGTGTATAACCCATCCAGCGCGGCAATGAGTGGTATTGCAAGTATGCCACTCCCCCATATTGAGTGCGTCAGGTTTGGAAACGGCTCCCCATATCTTTGTATGTATATTCTCTATTTTTGGAATAGAGGGGGGGACAAAATCCCCCGTTTTTTCGCTGCAAGAGCTGCAATAGCTGCAATAGCTGCAAGAACTGCAATCGCTGCAATAGCTGCAATAGCTGCAATAGCTGCAAGAGCTGCAAGAGCTGCAATAGCTGCAATAGCTGCAATAGCTGAAATCGCTGCAAGAGCGGCAATCGCTGCAAGAGCTGCAATAGCTGCAATAGCTGCAATAGCTGCAAGAGCTGCAATAGCTGCAATAGCTGCAATAGCTGCAATCGCTGCAATAGCTGCAAGAGCTGCAATCGCTGCAATCGCTGCAAGAGCGGCAATTAATACAATTGTCGCAGTTTACTAGGCTTCTTAGCGCCTTTTCTGCCTTTTCTTCACTACCAAAATAGCGTACTGAGCATTTATTCCCTCTGGAATCAGAAGCCCATTTCACGCCTTGTTCGTCTGCAATCCATGTAATTGTCATTTCTTCGCTCATAACCCCTCCGCTTTGCTGGCTGCTATCATTTCGTTGATGATTTCTATCCGAGACTCGTTGTTGATAGCCGCATAATCCACTGGCTTACGGGCAAAGAAATCACGCATGAACACCCTATAAACTTGCGCCTTAGCTTCATCGTTAAGCACTGGGCTGTGCGTCAGGTGGTCAATGACAGTGAGAATCGCCTCTTTGTTTTGCTGGTAATATTGTGGGGTTACTTGCCCTATTCCGTTGCGAAGCATGGCTACACCCTCCCTGTAAGGTATGGGCTGCGCAGATAGGCGTTGTGAGCCTTCTCTGTGGCCATTTCCTGCTCAATCTCGCGCACACTGAATGCTGCGTTGCCGTTTTCGCTCAGTGTTGTGACATATCTGTAGGTTTCGTCATTGTGCCGTTCACAGGCTTCTGTGAAAGCGTCACCGGACAGGGCATGAATATCGCCCGTCCTTTTCTCGGCTCCACATTGGTAAACGTTGATGTACATAAATCCCCCTCTTGGTTAGTAGGGGAATTTATACCAAAACGGTATAGAAGCGTCAACAGGAAAATATACCAAAACGGTATAAAATATTAGACAACGGTTTTACAATGGGTTATGTATGGAAACGGGGTTCAAACCCATTTAAAGCCAGAGCAAAAGGAGGCGGTATTTGCATGAAAAAGGTTAGGGATTATTCCGCTTTAGCGGCGAGTGGCTTTCTTGGGATAGAACCTAATGTTATTTTTCATGGCTGGAAATTTACCACGGCCACGTTTTAGTGCTTGCTCCGAATTGGTATAAAAAGCCCTTGCATCAACTATACCATAATGGTATATATTTGGCATGAATTTATCAGAGTACATAAAAAAGCAAGGCTATACCTACAATTCGTTCGGCGAGTTGATCGGGGTGACAGGCACATCTGTATACAGATATTCTGTCGGGCTTCGGTTTCCTGAGCGTCCTGTTGTGGATCGTATTAAAAAAGTTACCAATGGCAAATTTGGTTACGACTACTTTGCTTCGTTAACACAAGAACCCAAATCACCAACCCGCCGAAAGTAGCAGTTTCCCTTGTGAAAGCAAGGGGTGGTATTCGCTACACAGACACAATGGTTACGGACTCGCGGCCTACCTTCTACAGCGGGTTTGTGGCTATACGCAGGCGCAGAAAATGCCCTTCCTGCAAAACAAAATTCACCACGTATGAAATCAGCGAGGCCAGCTTTCACGCTCTGACTGTGAAGCGCATGAAGATCGTTGAGCAAAAGATAACCAACGAAATCATTGAGCGACATTTAAGGAAATATGCCGAGGCTATCAGCAGTGAGCTGGTGGGGGACAGTATGCTTGAGTCGGAGAAAGACGAGTTTTTAACAGAATCTCTGCAGGGCTAACACACCCTGTCATTGAACCCCGCGCCGGACGGGGGAGATAAATCCGGCAACTTAAACAGGGGAGAGGGTATGTACGCATTGCACGATGAAGTTATAGCAAAAGGCATAGGCCGCTGTTTTGTGCGCGGCATGACTTACGAGCAAAACCCGCGATACTTGCTGTTAGACAGGCGCGGGAATACGCATAAGGACGTTCCCCATGCAGACCTGCGCCCATGCGAGCGGACAGTAGCCGTATCGTGTGGAGGGTCTGCCCAAATTATTACGTTCAAGGGGGCGGCATGAGAAAACTTGGTGATCCCTTACCAGTTTACACAATAGTCTTATTGCCAGATGGGTATCTACTTGAATACAGGCATGAGTATTTATTTCATACCGAGTCAAAACAGCGGCATTTTTTTTATCACACCTTAGAGGAAGTTGTCGCTGCTGTAACTGAGTTGGAGCGAATCCGAAAAAGTCAGGGGGCGGCATGAGCTTTCAAGATGATTGGGACATGGAAAGAAAGCGGCTCACTCCCATTGGGAAACCAGTCTATCCCTTGGAGTTGAAAGACATAGCATTAGCAAACGCGCTGGACAGGAAATTTAACCGTCTGGCCGAGGCAATCAAGAGCATCAAAAGGGACGCAGACGATGCAGCTTGACCCGCCAGACTTCGCCACACGCGACCAGATGATGCAGGAGTTGATGCAGCGGTGCTATTTCATCGAGATACCGAACTGGAAGCCGCCGTCTGTAAACAAGCTTATGGGGCACTGGAGAAACGGGCGCAGGCTTAAGCAGGCCGCAGCGCAAATGATAGCCACATACGCTCACATGGCTAAAATCCCGAAAGCAACCTGCAAGCGGCTTGTATCAATATCCGTGACGCAATCAGGGAAGGGCAGAACAGGTGATTCTGACAACCTGCTTAAAGCCACGCTCGATGCTTTGAAAACCACTGGCTACATCAAAGACGATAACCAGACATGGCTGCAATACAATCCGCCAATCATTAGGCGTGGCAAGGAAACAAAAACTATCATCACATTGCAGGATTTGCCATGACAGTCATTGCGTGGGACGGCTTCACACTTGCAGCAGATCGACTTGCAAATCTAAACGGCTTGAAAGCCTCTGTGTCCAAACTGAGGCGCATAAATGGTAATTTAGTGGGGGGCGCTGGCGACCTTTCGGTACTCATGGCGCTATTCCATTGGTACGAGCAAGGAGCAGACCCTAAAA
>CAZTIN010000063.1:0-3503 GCA_964613525.1 uncultured Candidatus Saccharibacteria bacterium | reverse complement strand
CTTTTTTAATTAAATTTTTCATTTTTTATATGGTTTTATATTGTATATAGTATATCATATTATACAATATTTGTCAAGTGTTATCCCCTGCTATTTTATATAAGAAAAAGCGCCCTGGTTTACTACCGGGCGCGCTTTTTAAAAGTCTTTTCATACCATTTAGATAGACTATAAGTTATTTCAAATAAAATAGTTTCATTAAAAATAAATTTTATAGCCTTATTAGCTAGTTTCTTATTTTTTATTTTATCTAAATTGTTTAAAATCATTGTCCTATTCTCCAGAGACTGATAAGACATGATTTTTTTGAAATGAGCTGTTGCAAGTTGCCCAAGTAGTTTTTTACCTTTGGGTGTTAAGTCTAGCCTTTCTTCATAAACAGAGCCTACATCTCGCGGACCTATAGCCTGCTTAATTTTATAGTCTAAGGTTTGCTTAATGGCACTTACTTCTTTCTTAAATTCTTCAGAATTGTAATATCTAGTTAATTGATATTTTTTGATTTCATATTTAGATAGATACCAAACGATTTTTAAAAGCTTTAAAGCAATTACGGTTACTATTACTAAAACAACCGTAAGGATTATTTTAGTAAACATAATGTAATTATTTTCTTTATAGATTACTATTTTATAGACTTTTGTCAACGAAAGAGCACCCGGGTATATAAATACACTCGGGTGCTAAAATCTTAAATTTTGTGTACGTAAAATACGGTTTTGTTTGCCAAAGGTTTTACTGTTAGAGATTCATCAATAGTTTGAAGAAAAGAATTCAGCACATTTAGCAGTCTATCCTGCTCTGCCCTGTCTGGTATAGGAAGCACAGAAGCTGAGATTTTACATAAGCTAGTAACCTGCGACGGTGTAGGAATAACGATTGCTTCTGACTTCTTAATGTTGATTTCTTTTTCTAAAATTTGCTTGATCCTGATACAAAACTCTTTGGCTTCTGAAGTTGTAAAAATGAATAAACTAGGGTCTTCAGACTGAAATTTTTCGGTAGTAGGTTTGGATCCCATAGGCTGATGTGTTTTGACTTAGACTCATCATACTCTTGGGCTATATTTTGTCAATTACAGAATCTTGTAAGCCTTTTTGAATTTAATTATTTCGTTATATGAATTTTCAATATTCTCCATATTAACTTCGCCAGAATCTATCAGGTCTTTCAAGGTACTCTTGATTTCCATGTATTTGTTAGCGTTATAGTCCGAAATGTTATTAGAAAATATAAACATATTTAGCCCCGCATTGATACCCATCTTAAGAGTCTCGCGTAGGCCATATTTGTCAGAAATAGAGAGCATATCCATATCATCACTAATTATTAATACGGTGTCGCAGCCTAATGCGCGCAGATTATCAATATGCTTTTTTGAGAGAGATGCTTCTACGCTATCTACATTCCTGTCTATAACATGCGACATCATAACAGCTGGATACATATCATAACGGCAAAAATTACGGAAAGGTATCAAATCTTTACTAGTATTTAAGTCTGTTATATCCACAGTACCCTTATGAGTATCCGGAGTAGTGTTACCTATCCCAGGATAGTGTTTATAAACTGGCAGCACATTGTTAGCTGACAAAGAGTCTGAGAATTGGTTAGCTTTACGTATAACAGTGTATGGGTCAAAGCCATAACAACGCTTGTGCTGAAGCATTATTCCCCCGCTGTAGCACAGGTCTAGCACTGGGGCTGCATTCATATTAAACCCGAGAGTCTTGATAATATTTGCGCGCCAGTTAAAGATGGCTTTGGTTCTAGAGTCAGAGAGCCTGCCTAAATCATAAGCAGAAGTTGTAGCGCCCATGAACATAGCGCTCTTTAGTCTACTGACCATGCCACCTTCTTCGTCTATTAGCATAAATGGGCTAGTCCTAGAATTGTCTTTAATGAATGAAATTAGCTTACTAAGATCTGACTTATTTGTAATGTTACGGTTATAGGATTTGGACGGCGTGTCATAGTCAAATAGTATCACCCCGCCAACGTTTAATGAACCCAAAATACTACCTATGTCAGAATTTTCAGGAGTACTGCCGCGGAAGCCCATTATGATCATTTGCTCAGCCTGATCGTATATACTGACGTCTGCCGCAAAAGTATTCTGATATGTACCGAATATTAAAATAAACAAAAATATAAATTTAAAATGCCTCATTTATTCAGTATAACATCAAAACAAAAACCGGGGTTTTAACCCCGATTTTTGTAAGCATTTAAGCTTTTTTGAATGGTAGGCCCAAGATTTCGAAGAAACGAGTTGCTTCTGCTTTATTCTTAGCTGTTGTACCAATTGTTATAGCGAATCCGAACACATCTTTTAGTTCTTCATCGTTTGTTTCTGGGAAGATAGTGTGCTCTTTTATAGAAAGAGTCGCATTACCCATATTGTCCACTATTTTACGTTCGATACCACGAAAGTCTTTTGTACGTGGGATAGCAACATTAAATAGCTTATCAAGGAAAGAATACATGTTCTCACCGCGGAGTGTTACCAGTACTCCTACTGGGTCACCTTGACGGATTTTGAAACTAGCCACTGACTTCTTCGCTCCGCGAAGAGATCCTTTTTGACCAGTAATCTTTGCTAGACGGTCAAGAACAAATTCATTGTGCTTGATGTCTTTTTTCATTTTTGTACCAGTACCAACGGATACAGATACTTTGGTAAGGCGTACACCTTGGAGAGGGTTCTTATAACCGAATTCGCTCTTCATTGTGTCATAGGCCACCTTAACCTTGTCTTTTACAGAATTCATATTTGTATATTACTTCGGCGCATCTAACTATGTAGAGAACCTACTATTAAACTTTTATATTTCTTGTCCGCTTTTCTTTGCGATGCGAACTTTCTTGTCACCGACTATTTTTGAGCCGATGCGTGTACCTTTGCCTGTCTTTGGGTCTACTAGTTGCACGTTTGATGCGTTGATGGCAGATTCGCGAGTAACTATTTCACCTACAGAGTTTGTTGTTTTAGGTTTTAGGTGCTTCTTACGCATAGCTACACCTTCGACAATAACTTTGTTTTCTTTTGGGTTAGCAAGAAGAACTTTACCCTTCTTACCTTTGTCTTTACCTGTTATTACTATAACAGTATCTCCTTTCTTTATTTTCATATTAGAGTACCTCTGGTGCGAGGGAGATTATCTTCTGATAGCCAAGTTCTGCGAGTTCACGCGGAATTGGACCGAATACACGACCTGCTTTTGGTTCCTGTTTACCTTTTTCTAGGATAACTACAGCGTTATCATCGAATCTGATATATGAACCATCCTTGCGGCGAAAAGCTTGTGTTTGTCTAACAACAACTGCTTCACAAACATCCTTTTTCTTTATAGCTTTACGTGGTTCTGCAATTTTAACAGAGATAATAACCTTGTCTCCGATACGAGCGTAGCGACGCTTAGAAGAACCAAGCACTTTGAAGACCTTGCCAACTTTACCGCCGGCGTTGTCTGTGATTTTTACGACTGTTTCTACTTGTATCA
>CAZTIN010000062.1:0-3581 GCA_964613525.1 uncultured Candidatus Saccharibacteria bacterium | reverse complement strand
CTGGTTTTATTTGCAAGACTTAAGCCAATGACAAAGACTCATTCTATAATGGGCATCGAAGAAACAAGAATAAATTTTTAAACAAAGCTTTTCTTAAAAGCTTGGTGATCTGGGGGATAGATGCTATGGTAAATATATTAGTAGTTTAATATAAAAAAATTATATGGAACCAAATACAAACCCAGCAACAGATCCAGTAACAACTAATCCAGCTACTGAACCAAACACAACACCAGAAAATATGCCAGAATCAGCTCCAGTTACAGAAGCTCCAGCTGAAAGTACTGATGCTCCAGCTGCTTAAATAAAACAAACAAATTCCGCACCCTGAGGGTGCGGAATTTGTTTTTACCTAAACCCTAATATATACTCATTTTATGAATAAACTCTGGTTTAAAAGAAAAGCCTATGGCTGGGGCTGGTATCCATCTAGCTGGCAAGGATGGCTAGTAGTACTGCTGCACATGGCTATAGTTCTAGTAATAGCTTTTTCTGTAGAAGAAGATGCTAAGTCTAAAGACTTGGTGTTTAGCTTTTATTTACCACTAATAATCTCAACTACTACTATGATTTATATCTGTCTTAAAAAAGGTGAAAAACCTCGCTGGCAGTGGGGTAGCAAAACCAAAGATTTAGAAAATTAATTTTTTATAGTATGAAAGAAAATTTTGCTTGGGTTAACCCAACAGTATCTGAGATTAAGTCTCTAAAAGAGAAGTATACAACTTATAAGAAAGAATGCTATAAGAAAATAAAATCGCTATCTAAAGAAGAACTCAGTTTTGATAGTGTGATCTTGGGTTTAGATAAATCTGACGAACCTTACCATGATCATTTTTTAAAAGTTCACATATTGTCTCAAGTTCATCCAGATAAAAAGATCCGTGATATTTCTCAGTCTACAGAGCTAGCACTTGGTAATGAAATGATAGACATTGAGCACGATAAAGAGATCTGGAACATTTTAAAGAGTTATATAGAAGGTAACTTTAAAAAAGAAAAAAAGAATCTTGATAAAGCAAGTATAAAGCTGGCCGAAGATTACTATAAAAATTACAAGAGAAGCGGTTTTAATCTAAGCGACAAAGATCAGGATAAACTAAAAGTTCTTTCTAAAAAGTTAAATGAACTTAATCAAAAGTTTAGACTAAACATTAATAATTACAAAGATCATATACTTTGCAATAAGGAAGAATTAGATGGCCTAAGCCCGGAATATATTTCGTCTCTTAAGAAAGATGGAACTAAGTATAAAGTTACACTTAGTTATCCTGAGGTTGGACCATTTCTTTCTAACGCTAAAAATAGAGAGAAGCGTAAGGAAATATCTATCAAGAATTCAAGAAAAGGTGGTGAAGCAAACTTAAAATTACTTAAAGAAATAATCGATCTACGTATAAAAGTAGCCAAACTCTTGGGTTATAAAAACTATACTGACTACAAGCTCGACAACAAGATGGCTAAGAATTCAGCTACAGTAAATAAATTTGTAGACTCTCTAATAAATAAGATGGTTAAAAATACAAATAAAGACGTAGCATTATTGCGATCTTACGCTAAAGAAATCGGAATCAATAATCTGGAATTTTATGACACTGCATACGTTGCAGAGAAATTAACACAAAATAAATTTAATATAAATCAGGAATTATTACGTGAGTATTTTGAAACAGAGCATGTTCTAAAAACAATGTTTAGTACTTTTGAGGATTTACTTTCTCTTAAATTTATAAAGAAAGATACCAAGCTTTGGCATAAAGATGTAATGCACATAGAAGTTCGCGACAAAGATAGTAAGAAATTACTCGCGCATCTTTTGATGGACTTATATCCAAGAGATAATAAATATTCTCACGCGGCTGCTTTTGACACAGGCCTAGAGGGTACTAAAATAATAACTCTCGTTTGTAATTTTAGAACTCCAGCTGGAACCTCAAAAAACAAAATACCTAGTACTATGACTTTGGATGAAGTTGAAACAATCTATCATGAATTTGGGCATGCTCTTCATTTTATGCTTTATAATAAAAAGTATACAGCACAGAATTCTTTCAATGTTGCTTGGGATTTTGTGGAACTGCCAAGTCAAATGCTAGAGAACTTTATTTGGAATGAAAAGTCTTTAGCAAAATTATCTAAACACATAAAAACTGGTAAAAGTCTAAGTAAATCTGAAATTAAAAATATATTGAATAGTAGAAATTTCTTAAAACCAATGTGGACCATGCGTCAGCTTGTTCAGACCAGGCTTGATCTTGATATCCATACAGGAAAGATCAAAAGTTACAATAAGCACCACCAGGATTTAACCAGTCAATTTATAGGCATAAAACTTAATAAAGACAGCCTTTTCCCTGCAGGGTTTGGGCATATGTCGGGGTACGATAGTTTGTACTATTCATATCTTTGGGCACTGGTTTATGCGGAAGACGTTTTCTCTGTTTTTGAAGAAGCTGGCGTATTCAGTAAAGAGGTTGGTATGCGCTACAGGAAAGAAATACTTGAATATGGTGCAGCTCGTGACGAAAATGTTTCCACGCAGGCTTTCCTTGGACGTAAGTCTAACAACAAAGCTTTTCTTAAAAGCTTGGGTATTTAATGAGCAATAGTTAGTCCTACTACGGTTAATGCGCCGGCTTCTAATAGAAGCCGGCGCATTTCGTTTATTGTGCCGCCAGTAGTTGTAATATCATCTACTATAATGCACATACAGTCTTTTACTTTTATATGCTCACTAATTTCAAAAGTACCCCTAGGGCTTAGAAGCCTTTCTTTTCTATTGTGTATGCTAGCTTGTGGAGTCTTATTTATTATTTTTTTGAATATATTATTGCCTAACTTGTATTCGCTATTATTTCTTAATATGGATTTAGTAATTATTTCCGCCTGGTTGTAGCCTCTTTCCTTAAATCTTTTCTTAGATATGGGCACAGGTATTACCATTATATTTTTATAGTTATTAAGCTCACTATATTCAGATATAATATCAGTCATAGCGTCATACATTACTCTTTCAAAAATATTTAATCCTGCAAATTTGCCTCGATATTTGGCATCAGTCAAGATTTTCTTAATAGCCGGGTCTCTATATTCATACAGCGCATAAATATGCTCAGGCAGGTCATGCTCTGGGGAGGGAATAAGTTTTAGGCAGTTTTTGCATAACATAGAACCCTTGCTTCTACAATTTATGCATTTTTCTGTAACTAGTATCTTATCAAATATATTAATTAGATATCTTAGTATACCCATATCTATATGATACTACATTATATATGTTATAATATATCCATATATGGCATTCATCGATTCTTTTAAGAACCTGCTTTCTTCTTTTTTTTCAAAAAAGGAGACTAACCACGTTGCTCTGGGTATCGATATTGGTGCTACTAGTATTAAACTCGTTCAACTCTCTATTAAAAATAACCGCATAGTATTAGACACTTACGGTGCTATTGCTACTGGGCCTTATAGTGATATGCCAGTTGGCTCTGTTGCTAACCTAGATCAAGACAAAATATCTCTTGCTATAAAAGAGCTCCTTAAAGAATGTAGCGCCGATACTGCAAATGTAGCTTTCT
>CAZTIN010000061.1:0-4068 GCA_964613525.1 uncultured Candidatus Saccharibacteria bacterium | reverse complement strand
GTAGAAGACTTCGGTAAAGATTTAAAAAAAGTAGCAGAAATGAATAGAGATTATCCAACCATCATTTTGGACAATGGACACGGGGGCGTCATTAACGGTGTTTACCAAACAAGCGGTAAAAGATCACCAATTTGGGCTGATGGAAGACAATTGTTTGAGGGTGAATTTAACCGAGCGATAGTAAAACGTGTTATAAAAATAATGGAAAGCAAAGGCTATCCATATTTGAACTTAGTTGATACGGAAAAAGACATTGATCTAACTGAACGAACTGATAAAGCAAATAAATTTTTAGCGGATGGAAATGATTGTATTTTAATTTCCTGTCATGCTAACGCTGGCGGTGGTTCTGGTCATGAAGTTTTTACTTTTAAGCCAAAAAGCAAAGACCCTAAAAAAGATGAAATTGCTTGGAACAAAATCAAAGATACAAAACTAATAAAGGATAGTGAGGCTTATGCTAAAATTTTTGTAACACAATTGGAAAAAGAGTTTCCTGAATTAAAAAGCAGAGGACACAAGAGGGCAAACTTCGCGATGACAAGACAATCAAAAATGCCTTCTTTGCTGATTGAGTTTGCGTTTATGGACACGCTGAGTCCAGATTGCGAATTGTTGTTCAGCGAGCAAGGAAGAGATAGATTTGCAAAAGCAACAATTGCAAGTATAGAGGAAATTTATTTAATATTTTCTAAATAAAAAAAGCATGATTCTACTTCAATTTTTTCAGGAGGGCAACGGACAGCTATCAATGACTCGACTTTGCACATTTATTTTGGTTTGTGGAGGTGTTGTTTTTGCTTTTGTTCATCCTGACTACGAAGGAGGTTATTTAGGTATAATCATGCTTGGATTAGGAGGCAAAGTAGGGCAAAAGTGGTTTGAAGAAAACCCAAAAAAAGAAACAAAAGAAAAACCAAAACCAACAGAACAACCATGAGATATGTTTCGATAATATTACTTGCTTTTTTACTGTCTGGTTGTGGAATTTTTTTAAGCAAAGAACAGCGAAAAAACAAAAAAGCAAACAGAAAACTTGAACGACTAATTGAGCGCTACCCAGATCTTGTTTCAGAAGATACACTGAGAGATACGGTTCAGGTTGTTGTGCCAGAAATCCGAATAGATACTGTGTTCGAAATATCAAAAGACGTTTCAGGAGTAGATAGCATACTACTTGGGTTTAATGATAAAATAGATAGCCTAACGGCTTTAAAATTAGGAAATGAAATAAAGTACTACATAACAAACAGAGCCGTTATTGAAGACACTATTTACCACGAAGAAGACGGTATAAAGATTAAGATCTGGCAAGAAGGCGCAGTATTAAGATTTACAATTGATAAACCCCAAGAAATAATAGAAAAACCAGTTGCAATTCCATTCAACAAAATTGCAAAAATAGAAGAAAATTGGTTTGAAAAAGCAGTACAATTTGCAAACAAATTTGGATTCCTTACCATACTTATTTTAATAATTATTTGGGGTATAAAAAAATTGTTTTCAACGTTTGTAAAGAAGGGTTAATTCGGTTCCTGAAGGTGAAAAACTGAAAAAAATAAAAACAAAACAGATGAAAGATTTAACAACAAATCAAAAATGGATGATCGTAGGTGGGATAGCCTTGGTTATTGGAATAGTAGGGTATAAAAAAGGTTGGTTCGGAAAAAAAGAAGAACCTTTTGTGATTGCAGATGCAGGAGAAATGCAAACAAGACCAGCGGCTAAAGCATAGTTATGAGCAAGAGAACAATGATAGGATTAGGATTTGTAGCCGCAGGTTTTCTGTGGTGGAAATCTAATCAAAAAAAAGGAGTACACAGTATCCTTTTAGATCGTAAAAAACAAACAGCGTAGACTAAAAAACTACGTTATTCGGCCAGAGCGTTTTGTCATATTTTCGCTCTGGCTTTTTGTGTTTAAAACAATAACAAATGGAAAAAAAACATTGGGTAGTAATTGGAGTCGCAATTACGGCGGCTTTAGGGTTGACAGCCTTAACAATTTATTTGATTAATAAAAACAAAAAAACAATGAAAGTCACATCATACGAAGATGCGGAAAAGAGTGGATTAATTGGTGATGTTTTGTATAAAGTAATCAGCCGTGAAGGTCAATCAAAAAAATACACTGATTTGATACCTTTAGATGGAGGAACAGTAGGTATTGCTCATTATGCAGTTGGTGGATTAGCAGAGCTTTATTCACACATGGATACAATGAAATATTTCGGAAAATCGCAGCAAGAAATGATTAACAATTATTCTACTAAATGCCGTCCTTCAGGAAAGTCAGGTAACGACACAGGATGGGGCTGTTATTCGCAGACTTGGTGGAGAGATGGGTTTAAAAAATTCTTAGCGAGTTCAGACTCAAAAAAGATTCAAGATAAGGCGTGGTCATTAAAAATGAAAGGCGCAATTGAAAAAGCAATTTCTAAAGGATGGAATACTCCTAGACAAATTGCTATTGCATTAGGAATATCCAATTCAAGAGGAACGTCTGGATTCATAACAATGGCTACAAATAATAATTGGGACGCTGAAAAAACAATTAAGGCTTACGTTAAAGATGACCACACTCAGAGAAGAAAAGACGCGATTGATAATTTTTTCCCTGTTTAATCTAGTTTTTTAGGATCAAACAATATACCTTCTTCAATTGCAAAAACACAATAATCCATGTGCGCAAAAGTAAGTTTGTCACATTCATTTCCTGTTTTCTTTTTCCATGCATTTCTAAACATCTCCTCCGCTTTCTTTCTTGCCTTCTGTTCTAGGGTGGGTTTAGATCTTTTGAGTAAAAATTCACCAATCCATTCTGGGTCAATTTTATTATCACTTACATTACTTAAATAATCTATAAAGTCTTGTAGTATTTTTTGACCCCCAGCTTTCACCTCGTCAGATTCAGTATTAATACCAACCTTTTTTGTTCTGTCTTGAACTTCTTCGGGTGTCATTTCTTCCAAAGCCTTTAATCCTTTTTCTAAGATCGTTTCAGATTCAGTCTTAGTCTCTACTATCTCTGCCAAAACTCCACGCTGTTTAATCCATGCAATTAGATTATTATCAACGCCTAAATATACGTCCCCATCATTGTCTGTTTTTATTACATTATTACGGCCTATTTCTATCACTAAATTAGGAGATACAACATCTCTAAATCTTACCCCAATCAATTCTTTAAATGGTTTTTGATACCAGTCAACCTCTTCTTCTTTCGGGAGGATGGATTCATCAAGCCATTCACAACCTTTGATGTTATAAGTTTCAGCACCTACTGAAAATCCGTTTTGCATTGGATTCCAATACCCTAACGCCAGTGAACCAGTATGCTTTAAATGAAGCATTTTGTTTGGCTCTGGCAATCTCTCACTTGCTTTTATCCATTTCATAAAATTTCAATTTTAGTAACTATATTGTTTTCTATTGTGGCGGTGAAGCGGTCGCCTTCTGAAATAAATCTGTGCATACCGATAGTTGTAGAATTACCTCCGTTAACAATGTAGATAGATTTACCATACTTAACAAACGGTTCTTTTATTTCTATCTCAAACTCCCTCCGGCTGTTTTCTGCTTTCAGAAAATTGTTTAAATCTCTGAAATAATCGTTTGTATCGAAGCCGATGTAATTTCTTTCATTCGGTCTGGCTAATAAGTTTATCTCACGAGCCATTGGCCTATCATCTTTAAATTCGAGGGTGCATGTTAGTTTTTGCATTATTTCTTTGATTTACGTTCTTTTGCTCTTCTTTCGCGTCTAAGTTGCTTACCGTCTTTAATTTCAAATGGTTCAATATTTTTAAACTCAGGCGCATTTGTTATTTTGATTGACCTATCTTCTTCAATTGATTCCTGAATAGTTATCAAATCTGCTTTCTGTTTATTTAAAGCTAATTCAGCAGCAAGTAAAATTGTTTTACCGTGATCTACATGTCCAATAACTCCAATACGTTTTTCCATTTGTTTCAATTTATTTATTTAATCCAAAAAATACCTTTACCGCATTTACATTCATAATTTCCAAGTTTTGTTTTTTTAGCGTTACAATAGTCGCAAACAAGCT
>CAZTIN010000060.1:0-4156 GCA_964613525.1 uncultured Candidatus Saccharibacteria bacterium | reverse complement strand
CTGATTCAATTTGCCTCCATCAAGAGAGTACGTTATCTTCGCTCCAATATCTGAGACCCTTGACAGTCCCCCCTTTACCTTTCTTCATTATTGATTTGGTGCGGATTATTAACCCGTTAAGCGTCCTACTTATCGCTATTTCAATCAATGTCAATGTCAATTCAGAAAACGGGTGACGAGATTCGAACTCGCGAGGCCTGTTCGCCAACAAGCCTACCATATTGCGTATACAGTCGCCTTCAACCGTGTCTCAGCCACACCCGTAATCTGAATCAATACTTATTTCTCGTTTGTTATAAATGCTTTAAATTGAGATTCATATTTTTTTATTGCTTCATCTAATTCTTTCTCGTAATAAGCATTTCCCGTTTTCAATTGGAGAGGTTTTCCGAGAAATTTTTTAAGTGGTACGATTTTCATAATGTGCTTTATTTATCCGTTAATTAACTAAATAAGTACGTGACACTTTCTGTGCAAGGCTACAATAGTACCATTAATTAAGTTTAGTTTTAACATACGCAATTTTATCTTCTTCAGATAAGTCGGTAAAAAATTGAACTGCAATCGCTTTTCCCGTTAATACTTTGATGGCTGATTTTAACCTATCACTAAAACTTGTGTACTTCTTTTCGTAATTCAAAGGTTTAGCGATTTGCCACCCTTCTTTTTTTTTACCTTCTATGGTAACTGATACTTGTTCTGTTGTTGATTGGTCTTTTACCAATTCGTCAATTAAAATTGCTTTCATTTCGTTTTAATTTTAGTTTTAGTTTTCAATCCTTTTCCTCCTGATTTCGTTTACTCAGTAACCAAGCCAAGCCCATCTCTGTTGTTATATCAAAAACGTAAGGCTCGATATGTGTTCTCACAAAACGATAGTCGTTTCCGTTTACAGTGAACCGACCAAAATTTTCACCAGTCCACGTCAAATTATAATCGTTTTCAAACTTATTATACGAAAAAGGTAGTATTTCTTCTTGCATAGAATTTTTTTTAGCACCCTCAGTCAACTTTTTCTATCATATAGACAACCGAAAACAGGGCGAAGTGCGTTTTTAAGCCTTATTTTTTTTCTCAATTTCCCTGACAATAAAATTCTGGGTTGTTTTCTTCAATTTTGATTTGCCTGCCTTAATCAGCGGGTACTGTCTCTCCCATTCAGCATACATTTCTTTTTGTGCGTTTTCGAAGTCGCTATTTGGAGTGAGCGGCTTCAATGCTTTAGGCTGGTTATTCATTTCCTCTCTTTCTTCTCTATCGTGCTTGCGGATCAAAGAAGCTTCTACAGGAACAAGAGGTAATAGCTCATACATGGCTTTTGAAACCCCAAAGTTTGACAAAGATACTTCTTTTTTCTTGTTCTCCATTACTACCCGACCTCTGTAGTATCCGACAATCTTTTTTCTTTCTACTGTACAAGAAAACCCAGCGTCTTTTAATGCTTCCTTCACCTTTTCTGTATGCTTTGGTGATACATACGCGCAGTCAGTTTTAAAAAGGAATATTTGTCCTCCAATTTTCTTGTTTATTTTTTGGAACAATTCATAGGCTTTATAAACCACGTAATGCCAGACCCAAGCGTGGTAATTTTCTTCAACTTTATCACTTCCGTCCACTGGGTATCCTGCGCGATAAGTGATTTCGCTTGTGCTTTTGTTCAGGTTTCCAATTGAAATCAGTCTCAATAATTTATCATCCAAATATTTGTCAAAAGTTTTTTGTGAAATGATCCCAGCGTTTTTAGCAATTGTCCAATAGCATGCGCTTACATCAACAACATCAATGTCTCGTCCACTTTGCATAATGTATTGCATGAAAAGACCTCCATTCCTGTAGAATGTTGTACGAACTTCTGATCTCAATTTACCTTTACTTTCCTCAAATTTTCGAACATCATTCAAAACTGATCGGCATGCTGCCCCAACGCGATTATCTTTATTCTGAGCAATGACAAACCTTTGAATTTTTTGTCCTATATGGATCTCTCTGGTTCCTCCACAAACGACTATCTTGTAAGGGATTTTAAAAAGGTCATTCATCTTGCACGCGTTCTCAAATGATTTGGCTCCTCCTGAAAACCTTTTTTTGATTGGCTCTTGGTTTATATCAGCCGTAGCATTTATAACCCTTCTTTTTTTGTTCTTGATACCGCCCTTAACCATTTTTGGTTTAGCTACTACTTTAATTGCCTTCTTTGACATTTTTGTTTTCTTTAATTCGACTTAACGGAGATTTAACCTGACTAATTCGTGCCGTTCATCCTGCGGAAACTTTCCAAAGCCGCCGCCGTTAGCAGAAATAATTTTATCCCGCCAACGCACCAATAACACTATCAATTTCTTCGGTAGTTAGTAGTCCTGTATGGTCATATCCTTTTTTAACAGCATATTCCAATACCGCTTTTACTTGTGCCTTAGTCATTGGCTTGCCATTATGAGTAAATGCTCTCCAGCTTTTGTTTAGTTGTGCTAATGCACCTTTGCAATCTGCGTTCATTTTGTTTCAATTTATATTTACGAGCATCCCACGCTCAAAAGGGATAAAATTACATCTGCTAACAGCACATAAGCAAAAGCCCAAATCCTCTCGCACAATGCCACGCTATTTGTGCCTTCGCTTATCTGCAAAACGTTCAGATCAATCCTCTCCATCCACTAGTGAGCGAAAAGCTCACTCCTACGCCGGATTGATCTGAACGGCGGCGGCTTTTCCAAGGTTCAGATCAGTCCTAAGTCAGACTGCTCCGAACAACGACTTTGAGAAAATTTCAAAGCCGTTTATCCTGCGGAAACTTTCCAAAGCCGTCGCCGTTATGCTCAATATTTTAAACTTTTGCCAACGCACAATTAAGATAGTTCACCAGTTTCAACGAACTTCTGTAAAATTGGTAATAGTTTAGCAACTTGTTTTCTTGTCAAGTGCATTCTATTATTAGCCACAAAATGATGTTCCATTGTATGTTCATCTACATCATCTCTATCCATCCAAGCTGATGGTTGTCTGTAAGCAACAAATTCTTTCAATCCAATTTTATTTGAGCCAAACCAAATGCAATCTTGCATAGCAGAACTTGATTTTTGAATTGAACATTCCGTTCCGTGTTGGTCTTTGAAATTAACTATTCCAAATCCTCTTTGTGTTTTTTTAATTTTCATTTCTATAATTATTAAGTTAAAAGTTCCCTCCCTAAAAGTTTAAAATACTAAGCATAACAGCACATTGACGGCATTAAAACGACCGCCAATCTGCAAACCGTTACCTGTAATTGCATTTAATAAAAAAATAATTTTCCCACCGCACAGTTAAAAGTTAGGAAAAGGGTTAAAATCTTTATTTCTATTTTGTATCAACGATTGCAGTGTTATTTTACCCATTACAATTTGTTTAGCATGTTCTTTACAAGGGATAAATCCAGTAAAAACGCCATCAATACAACCTGCTTTATATCTTCGCTTATCATCCTTTGTCGCTTTACCCAAGTTCTTTTTCAATAATGCAGGTGGCTGGTCGCAAAATTCCTTAATACAGCATTCAGGATAACCAAGATCTCTTCCAAATGGTGCATTTTCTTCAAACCAAGCATCTTTATGCTCTTGCATTGTTTTTGGCTTTTTTGGTTCTATATCTGGCATACCAACCATAAAATTTTTTCTAAATTCTTGCAATGGAGAGCCATCATCATTAATTGAAAGATAACCAAACCTGCCATCTCTTTTTATTTTAAACATTTCATTTAAGCATTCCATAACAAAAGAACTTACTTCAAATTCTTTTTTGAAAAAATAGTTATTGCTTTCTTCTGTTATAAACCCCTCTTTTAAAATTTCATCATGGAATTTTAACACAAATTGTTGGTATCCGTTTTCGTGTGTATGAAATTTAACTGTTACGTAAGTTTCGTTTTTGTATTTAATTTCGTAAAATGGCGATTGTTCAATTTCATTAATGGTAAACCATTCAATGTTTTGCCCTTGTGTGTAAACATATTGCTTACCTTTTTCTTGTAAAATACCAAGCAATTTTTTATATGCTTTGTTTTGTTGTTCGTTTAATTCTATCATTTTTTTTAGTTATTAAGTTTAAAAATTCCCTCGCAAAAATTATTTTTTTATTATATGCAACTGGCTCACCCACAATCCCACCGCACACAGGTAAC
>CAZTIN010000059.1:0-4555 GCA_964613525.1 uncultured Candidatus Saccharibacteria bacterium | reverse complement strand
AAGACAGTAGATCGCAAAGAGGCGGCGCGCATGTTGGCCGCATTTCCCTATGAACGGCAGCGACGCGTTAACGAGAAATACGTTGACTATTACGCTCGGATGATGGAGCAGGGAGAATGGTTGCCCGGAACGGAAATCGGAATAGCCTATGCGCCTAACGGCGATGGTCACATGCATGGGCACATCGTAAACGGGCAACACAGACTGCGGGCTGTAATCAAGGCGGATGTAGATGTTGTTTTTACGGTAAAGTCGTTTGAGTGCGATGACGACGTAGAGGTGGCTCGGCTGTACGGCATGACCGACACCGGCAGGGCGCGCAACATCGAGGATTATCTACGGGCACTGTCGATGGAAAACGAGTTTGGATTCGCGCCCTCGGACAACATCAAACTGGCGTCCGCCGTCAAGTTGATCCTGGGTGGATTCCAGCGAGTGAGCAGAACCGATGTTCCGCCAGAGCAGCAAATCGAAGCAATGCGAAAATACTCGGTGGCTGCCTCGGCATACTTTGAGACACTTGCCGATGCGCCGCGAGACTTCACGCATCGCAAGATGCGTACCTCTGCGGTGATGGGCGTCGCGCTCGTCACGCTAGACGAGGCAACGAGCATCTTTGGCGATGACAAGGTAGAGCGTTTTTGGTTAGGCATCGCCAAGAATGACGGACTAAGGATTGGCGATCCGCGCAAGGTAGCGCATGACCATCTCTTTGAAGCGTCGTATCGAGGCACTAGCAACAAGAGCAGCAACGCCTCCGCCCCCTATGTTGCTAGATATGTCGCCAATTGCTTTAACGCCTGGGTGGAGGGGCGCGAGATTAAATTTACGCGCGTAAGTGACGCATCCGCACCCATCAACATCGCCGGAACAAGTTTCAAGGGATAAAAGAGGCACAGGGAATGGGCAAGCTCTACCGCGATCTGGTTCGCACGCACAGCAAGGCCAAAGGCAGCGCACGCGCCCTGCTCAACATCCTGGCTGACTACGCCAACGATGAGGGGTTGGCATGGCCGACACGCGAGACGATGGCAAACGATACGGGCCTCTCGGAGCGCACTGTTACGCGCTGCCTGCAAACGCTGTGCGACGATGGCCGGTTGAGCATCGAAGAAAATGCGGTGGGTGGGCGCGGGCGCGTGCCTATCTATCGCATCCTGTTTCCCGAATGCGTAAAGGGTGACAATCTGTCAGAGCAAAGAGAGTCAACCTGTCACCCTTTAGACGCAGAAAGGGTGACAAATGGACACATAAAGGGTGACAATCTGTCCATAAAGGGTGACAAATTTGCAGAGATTCCCTCATACGCGCGATCTGAACCGCAATTAACCGAAACAAAAGAACCGGATAAAGAGATTGCGGCTGACGCCGCATCCCCGACGCCCCCGGCGTTGCCAAAGCCTGACAAACCCAAACGTTCCAGAAAATCCCAGAACCCCCCCAGTTCCGAAGCACCCCCCCGCGAGCCGACGGAGTGGCAAGAGTTCGTGGGTGCGTTTTGCTGGCTGTGCTTTGGGCACAAGGAAGTGCGGACACTGACCAAAGAGCAGCGCGGCGCGGTGCTGTCGGAAGCCAAGATGGTGAGTGACGAGGGCTATACGATTTTGGATTTGAAGGAATGGTACAAGCGCGTTTGGGGCCAGAGTTGGCAGTACAAGCGCAACAGCACGGCGAGGCCGCAACCCGCTGACGTGCGCTCCACGATAGCGCAGTTGCGGGCAGAGGTGCCGGAAGGCTTTGAGGTGGCAGCTGTGCCTGCGCTCACGTCGTCCTTTGCCACCAGCAAGACCGACCGCAAGCGCGAAGCATTTGCTAACGTTGAGAGAATCCTACAGGAGAGAGGCTTACCCCGATGAATGAAACACTGCTGATCATCAAGCAATTGTTTGCGGCTTATCCTAACGCCAACGTAGACGAGGAAGCCATCGTGATTTATCTGCAAATGCTGGCGGGTATCCCGACCGAGGAATTGCGCATGGCGGTTTATCAGTCGATTGCCGAATACAAGTTTTTACCGGGTGTGGCTGAAATTCTCGAAAAGCACCGCGCGCTCAAGGGCAGCTTGATTGAGCAGACTTCCGGTGAGGCGTGGGGCAGCGTGGAGAAGGCGTTGCGCGAGGTGGGCAGTTGGGGCGTGCCGAAATTCCGCAACGAATTGACGGGGCGCGTGGTACAGATGATGGGCTGGCGCAATCTGTGCATGTCGGACAAGCCGGGTGTAGATCGTGCGCAGTTTATGCGGATGTACGAAGAAATGGCGGCGCGCAGCGAATCCGTTGATCGTATGTTGCCGGAAGTGCGCGCCTACTTTGAGGCAAACGTGCAAAAGCGTTTGTCCGAATCATCCAGTGCGAGTGACGGGCTGCGCGGCGAATTGCGTCGCTTGGGCCTGATTGACGACAACAGCGAAAAGGACAACTAGGCCATGAGCAACCCCTACACCAATATGCCATACGACCTTTATCTGACCACGACGCATTGGGAGAGGACGCGCCGCCGCAAGATTGGTGCTGCGATGGAACAGTGCGAACAGTGCGGGCGACGGGATGGGCTGGAAGTGCATCATCTGACTTACGAGCGAATAGGCGAGGAGTTGCCCGAAGATTTGCAGGTGCTTTGCCCGATTTGCCATCGCGAGGCGCATGGTATCGAGCCGACTGTGCGCGACTGGACGCGTGCCCGTTTCATGTACGGCAGCGAAACCATTAAGGCGCATCAGCAAATGCTACGCCAACGGAGAGAATCCGCATGAAACTCGTTCTCGCTCTTCCGCCCAGCGCAAACGTGTACTGGCGCCACAATCGCGGGCGCACGCATCGCAGCGCAGAGGCCAACGCCTATCGTGACTATGTGTGCCTGCTGTGTCGCAGCGCAGGCATTGAACCGCTGCAAGGCGACTTGCGCGTGACGGTGAACTTCTATCGCCCAGCCAGACGCATGGATTTGGACAACATTTTTAAGCAACTCTTTGACTCGCTGCAAGCCGCGGGCGTCTATCACAACGACAGCCAGATAGCCGAGTTGCACGCACGCCGGTTCGAGGATCGGGACGCGCCGCGTGTGGAAGTGGAAATTGTGGAGGTGGAGGCATGACCGACTGGTTGAGCGAGCCGATTGACGACGACGCCCCGGTTGTGTATCCGTTTACTGGCACACCGTATGAACCCTATGACGGGGACGGGAATACTGAGGCGATATGTTGCGGGCAACCTATGGAGTGGTTAGATTGTGCGGAATGTGAAGGCACAGGGATTGGTGAGTACGAGGACGGCGGCACAGAACTGTGCGATACCTGCAACGGGGAGGGCGGTGACTACGTGTGCGCAAACTGTGGCTATACGGGACGCAAACTCATGGCGCAGCACGAACTGAATCAGCGCGAGGAATGAGATGCTTTACAGCAAGCAGCCCAATGAGGTGGTTGTTCCTGACTGGCGCGGGCGATCCATTGCCCCAGGGGATACGGTACTCTTGCGCAGCCCCCATCCTCACGCCGGGAAGCGAGGTGTCTATAAATGGGTGGAGCGCACGGCGGGCGGATGGATGTGCTTGGTCGATTTGCAGGACGGTGGCGATAACTGCTATGTAACGCGGGCGGATCAATGGGAGAGATTGAAATCATGAGCAATAACGCTGGCTGTGTTCTGGCGATCCTGATTCTGGCAGTAGCTGCTGTGGCGATTGTGTTTATTTCCGGAGGCATCTGATGAGCAAAGATAGATTGGCGATTGTCCCAGAGAGCGTGATCCATGCTGCAAGTATGCTAGGCGGCATCGTGACTGGCAATGAACTAACTGATACGGATTACCAACTCCTTACACATCTCCGCTCGTGGGTACTGATGTTTGACGAGCGACTAAACAACCTTCCGCCCGTAGCAGATACGGCGGCGAAGTCGGCGGAGTTTTTGCACCTGCCGGAAGGGGATCAGCGCGTGGCGATTGCCGCTTATTTTGCGTTTCTCAATTGTCGACCGACCCGCGAAGTGGTGTTGGCACTCAATCAGTGGATGGAAGCACAGTTGAGGTTGTCGGCAAGTGATCTCCAATTCCACCGCAATACGATTGCTCACGTGCGCGAGGTAGCGGCGTGGCTGGATCAGTGGTCAGACGAGGATGAGGTGAACGAATGAGCAGCGACGGCAGCGGGCATCGCCCCAGCGCGGGCGAACGACGGGCACAGGATTTTGCAGCCAAGAAACTAGGGGAGGTGCTAAATGGACATGGGGCCACTGTTCCGGTGGATTGGAATCGGCTCGGTAGTGCTGCTGATAGCGGTACTCCTGATGGGGATCGTGGTGGGGTGGATGATTCGTTAGCTATTCCAGGGGACGCTATTCGTTTTCTGTGCGACTACGGGATTCCGCTCGGCGCAACGACTACGGACTGGCTGTTGAACCGTGCGAAGGTGCTGAAATGGCTGAATCACCAGGAACTAGAGATAGTGCGCAAACGCAACCTGGATACCGTGCTTCGTGCGTTTCGGGGCGAGGAAAGAAAATAGTCATGAGCAAAGAACGCATCCCCTACAGCGCACCACAACGCGAGGCCGAACT
>CAZTIN010000058.1:0-4784 GCA_964613525.1 uncultured Candidatus Saccharibacteria bacterium | reverse complement strand
CGCTTACATCTCCGAGCCTAAAGGCGTCGGAGTTTTACGCTCAAATAGATAAAAAAGTCTTTTTGGTAAAACAGGAAAATGATCGTTTTTGGTAGCAACTTGCCTCACTCCTCCTTTTTTATAACGATCGTTTCTTGTTTCCATTTTTTTTATTTCTGGGTGAAAAATGGGACTCGAACCCATGATCTTCTGAACCACAATCAGACATCTTAACCATCTCGACTATAATCACCATTTAATTTCTGTTGACCGAACAGGAATCGAACCTGTAGTCTTCTGAACCAAAATCAGACGTGTTGCCAGTTACACTATCGGACAAAATTGATCTGGGAAAGAGACTTGAACTCTTAGCCTTCGGTTTACAAAACCACTGCTCCACCAATTGAGCTACCCCAGAATTTTATTGTAATCCATAGCAGAATTGAACTGCTGACTTCTCCTTGAAAGGGAGACGGCTTAACCACTTGCCTAATGGATCATTTCTGGCGGAACTTTCAGGGCTTTATCCTACTAATTCTTTTTTTGCCAGTTGTAGCAGGAAAGGGAGTCGAACCCTTGTCATTCGGCTTATGAGACCGAGCTGGAGCCTCTCCAGTCCATCCTGCAATATATTCTTCTTGTGAGTCCGACGGGGAACGATCCCGTGACCTTCGGTTTAAAAGACCGACGCTCTACCAGCTAAGCTACGAACTCATTTGTGGGTCTTATTGGTTTTGATCCAATTGCCTCCATTTTATGAGAATGGCGCTCTACCGATTGAGCTAAAGACCCTTTAAGTTTTCTTCTTTATTTGTATTTTTATTTTCTTCTTCATCACAGTTTTTTAAAAAATTTTATTTATGTAGGAGTTGAGGGCTACGATCCCCCGACCTATTGTTTGTAATACAATCGCTCTGGCCGACTGAGCTAAACTCCTATTTTATTTTGTTGGCAAAGGTGGTCTCGAACCACCGACCCCGACATTATCAGTGTCGTACTCTGACCCCTGAGCTACTTGCCAATTTATTCTCGCGGACTAGGGTGGGTATGATCCACCGACCTCTTGCTTAACAGGCAATTGCTACTACCAACTGAGCTACTAGTCCTTTAACGGCTCCAGCGGGATTTGAACCCGCGATCTCATGCGTGACAGGCATGCGGGGACGACCAAACTCCCCTATGAAGCCAAATTACTTCGAGAGATTGATTAATCCACAATACAAGGATTTGTTCACATATTCCCTTCTCGATCAGAAAATAAATAACCACTAAGACGGATAAATATTCTCTTTTAAAGTCAGGCGCGGACTCTAACCGCTTCCTTATCAAACCAACACTCTTAGCAACATTGGCGCAGTAATCTAATCAATCTCTCAGGGTTGTTTCATTTAAACTTTAACAGTCAAAATGCCTGAACCCTAATTTTATTTTTGAGCGAAAAACGAGTCTCGAACTCGTCACCTCCAGTTTGGAAGACTGGCGCTCTACCGACATGAGCTATTTTCGCTTTTTGTGGAGAATGTCGAAACTGACCCGACCTCAAATTGCTTGCAAAGCATTTTCGCCTCCCTTGGCATGATCCCCCATTTTTTTTGGTCGGAAAAGAAGGACTCGAACCTTCAGCCTCGTGTTCCCAAAACACGTAATCTACCAATTGATATATTTCCCGAAATAAAAAAAGCCTCCGATATTCGGAGGCTCTTAAATGTTTAAACTATATAGTCTATACAATACCTCCAGATTCAAAAGGATCTTTCTCCCCTTGATTCACCATAATCGGCGCTGTTGTCGTATGTATATTTTGTTTTTGCACTGTTCTATTTTTTAGTTAGACGAGACAAATGTAATAAAGGTTTGCTTAACAACCAAACTTTTTCTTAAATATTTTCAACTTAATTAAAATCTTCCAGCTTTATCCCACGTTTTGTGGCGCTTTTCTGGATAATAAAACTAATTGTGCCTTTACTTTTTATGCCTGTAGTTTCAATAATTTCCCCATAAGACATTCCCGACTCATACATCTGAATGATTTTTTCATGGTCATGTTTTTTGGCAAACGAAGTAGCAATAAGCGCTCCTCTCATTCTTACTTCTGGTGTTTTATCATTGCTGTTTTCTGATGCCGTGCCATTGCTATATTGTTACAACTAAAATCCGATGATACCCCATTTAGATGTCTCACTTCCATCCCTTTTTGAAATAATGACATGCCGTATTTTTGAAACGCTAATAAGCGATGAGCCTTAATAGCCACAGAATTACCCATGTATTTCACAAAAAAAGTCGGATACCCTTGTTTTAAATTTAATTTTAAACTACTTTTTTTGGGCGAAAACGCCTGATTGCCTTCTATTCTATATCCTTTGAGATACGCATGAATTAAAGCTTGGGAAGCAAATGTAAGTGTAATAGATTTCATACCCAAAGGTACGATTTAATTTGAACTATTCAAAATATTATTAGTTTTTTGTTTTGGTGACTCGACTTGAACGAGTATCGATGGGGTAGAATCCCATTATTTTTCCATTTAAACTACACCAAAAAATGTGACCAAAAAGGGACTCCAACCCCTATCAAAACGTCCGTAGCGCTCCGTTTTTGCAATTAAACTATTCGGCCAAAAATACCCGTAGCAGGAGTCCAACCTGCACGTCTTTCGACAAACGATCCTAAGTCGTTCGTGTCTGGCTATTCCACCATACGGGCGTTAAGCGGAGAAAGCAGGATTTGAACCTGCGGAACCTTTTATGGTTCGTCACGTTAGCAATGTGGTGGTTTAAGCCGCTCACCCATTTCTCCTTTTGAGCTGATAAGTTGATTCAAACAACTGTGCGCGGTTTTGCAGACCGCTGGCTAACCACTCGCCCACATCAGCATTTTTAATTTGGCACGCGAAGTAGGATTCGAACCCACGTTGATAGATCTATCGCAGTTTTGGAGACTGCTGCCTAACCATTCGGCCATTCGCGTAATTCATGTCAAGCAAATGCTACTTTTCTATACATGTTCTTTTTAATCTATATAGAAACATTCGCTTTTCTATACTTATTGCGGAAGTAGCAAGAGTTCAACTTGCACAAGGTTTTACCCTCCTAGCGGTTTTCAAGACCGTGTACCTCTGTCAACTGGGTACTTCCTTATGTTGGAGCGATAGGACTCGAACCTATGTGTGGGATAACAGGGTTACAACCTGCCGCAGTCGCCGCTGTGCCACGCTCCAATTTAATTTCTGCGGAGCCACGAGGAGACGAACCCCAGCCTTCGGATTTTCAGTCCGACGTACAATAACCACCTATACGATAGCTCCAAAACAAAAAAATCCTGAGCGACTAACTCAGGATTTCCTTTTTACTTCCAATATTTTGTTATTCCCGTAACATATTAAAGCATAGTAAATCCTGATCTCGCCGTGCGATACCAAAAGGATAGACTTCTGCATAATGTTAAAGTGTTTTTCATTTGTACAAATTTACAAATCTTTTTTTAATTATTGCAAATTATTTTTTCAAATCTTTTTTTCTTCATGAATATTCCCTACAACTTCACAACATTGTTTTATGTATGCTCTCGTCTGAATCTTTGTTAAAGATTCAGAAATTAGTTCATCAAACGAAACCATATCTTTGTTGTTTTCGTCCCACTCATGAGCCCTTATAACGAACCCTCCTTCTACACGACACACTCTTAGTTTTATTCTTCCATCACTAAGAATGTCATCATCATAAATCTCTTTTTTGTTTTTATCCAAGATTCCAGAAAAAACATTTACAATTAAATCTTCGCTTTTATATCCATTTCTTTCGAATAAAAACAAACTCAATATTGAAGACCATTCGCCTGCCATTATACATTCACCAAACAAACTGAAGCCTCCTATTTTTTCATATTCATATCCCAAGAGCCATTTTTTCTCCTTATTGTCCCATGCTCTAAATTTCAATTTCGTGTTCATGTCTGTGTGTTTTTTCGTTTGCTGATTTTTTTAATGCTTTTTACCTCGCCTGTATCGAACGTAGTTTTCTTCGCTCACAACGTTGAAAAACTGTTCAAATGAATCAATACTATATTTTTTGGTTTGCTTACTCATATTTGTTTTTTGGTTTTTGTTTTGGTTTAATTACTGGTGTCCAATATTCGCAATTGTATATTCTCATCCATCTTTCAGGATCAGGACAACATAAATACACAACTTCATTTTCAAATGAAGCCCATATCTCTTGAAACTTTTGTGGTTTCTTGGCTTTAATACTGATCCAAATGTCTTTCATTGTAAAAGATCAATCTTCATTACTACGTTATTTTCTATTGTGGCAGTGAAGATGTCGCCTCTTTTCAATTGATAAATTCCAACTTTAAATATACAGAAATCATAATCAAACGAATGACATTTTTCACTTATTTCAAACTCCCTCCTATTAGATTCGGCTTGTTGCCATGCTTTAAATAACGGATTGATAATCGACATTGTTTTCCCTGTTAATAACATTTCGGGTCTTTCTTTTTGAATTGCATTTTTTTCCTTAGCCAAAGGTTTCCCTTCTTTAAATTCAAGAGCACAAATTATATTTTCCATATCAATATATTATATTTACTTTGCCTGTTCGTGGTTCAATGGGTTAATTGCAAATGTATTTTGATTAGACTCTTTCGAAATGATTTCTTTTTGTTGGAAAATAACCTCTAGTCCAAGGAAATTTGCGATTTGATTTTCTATTATCGCACCCTTGCTGTCTTTCCAATTTGACAGCATGTAAATTAAATCACAGTCACATAGTGCTTTTATCTATTTGAGCGTAAAACTCCGA
>CAZTIN010000057.1:0-4852 GCA_964613525.1 uncultured Candidatus Saccharibacteria bacterium | reverse complement strand
GCCTTCCCACTTGCGGACAAACGCGCGGCTTCGTTGCCATGTGTCGCCGGTTGGTGCGGGTTGCGGCTTGCTCACCGCGGGGATGTGCGTTTGTGTCGGCGGTGCGGGAATCGGTGTAGACAAAATAGCGTTGTAAGCAGGCTCCACGTCAAAACTCGCCCACTCTCTGTTGGCAAAGTCACTGGCAAAAACACAGCAACCCACGAAACGCTTGTCGGCACTCATGCGGCTAACGTAGTCGGCTAACTCGTTGGCATAGCGTCCGGCGTCTACATGGGCGCGCCAGCCACGGGCATTGTGCGGCACACTGCCGTCCTTAACGTACATGTCGATGCCACACTCGCCAATCACAATCGGCACGTCCCACGGGCATTTCAGGCTGCGGCCAGCCCACCAGCCCCACATTTCGCCCGGCCCGTTGTTGGCAAAATATTCGTGCAGCACCAGCGCGCCGTTGTTGGCGCGAATGGCATTGTCCACCCCTGCCCACGGCTCCCAGTTGGGCGGCGTGTCCGCCCCTGTGTTGGCAGGCCAACCCACCGACAACTGCATCGCGCCCACACGCAGCCCAAGCTCGGTGGCGCGGTCGCACAATGCAATGGTGTAGTAGCGCAACGCTTCGGGTACACCAGGCTCCCACACGCGCGGTTCGTTGATGCCAAGCACCAGCGTTTTGGCCTTGTCAAAACCAAGTCGCTGTTGGTGCACGGCCCATTCTTCGGCGTGGCGTGTGCCGGTGGCGACTGGGTTTTTGAGCATATCGTCATGCTGCTCCGATAGACTATGTATGCGTGCCAACACTAGCGAATCAGGGAGATGGTCGCGGGCAAATTGATAGTCCGGCGCGCCGCCGTCCATGATCTTAAACACGGACGGTTGCAGCCGTTTGAAATAGTCATAGTCAGTTTGGCGACGGTGCATCACCGACCAGTACACGCCGAGCTTGCTCATTGCGCTTTGGCCTTTTGCCCGTCTTCATAGGCAATCGACGCCATCAGCGCCGCCACCACGCCCATAATGGCGTTGGTCACGGTGTCCGGGTCAATCTGCGACTCATTGAGCCACGCGTTGACGAAAATCAGCAATAGCCCCACAATTGCCGCCCACACTTTGCGACTCTTTAGCATTCCCGACATCGTTGCTTTCCCCCTACTGATACAGCACCCGGCACACGACCTGCAGCGCCTCGCTCGACAAGTCGGGCAATTGCGACATCAGCCATTGCGTAAACGAGTTCAGCACCATCAACGCCAGGAAGACCAGCATCAGGCGCCATTCGGCACGCCGGAAGTAGCTCTCGGTTTCGCTGCGCCGCTGCGCCAGTTGTGCTTCATGCTCGTCAATCATTGCCCTGCATAGTGTCGCGCGGCCTGAACTCGCCACGCCGGTAGTCAAAGGTCAACTGCTGCAAGACGTTTTTCAACTCGTGGACAATGCGTTCCATGCGAATATTCGACTCGATAATCTCGCGCATGAGTGCTTGCTGCTCGGCCTTGTCGGCGCGCAACGTTTCCGCATAGGCGGTTTCACGGCGTAAGGCGTCGGCGCGGTCAAGGCGCATCTGATAAACCAAATAGACCGCAACGGCGACGGGAAAGCCCGCCTCTGTGATCACTTTGAAAATGTCGAGTTCCGCCACAGTCCATATCCATCAACTCGCCACACCAAGCCGTCAGCAAAATGTCAGGTAGTCGTAGCGCGCAACAGGCGACGCGCGTTGTATGCTGTGGTTGGTAGGTGCGCTACTACGCATCTGCCGTTGGGGTAGTAGGGTGCGCAAACACCCTGCTGCTCCCATCCCATACACCCCGAAGAAACAAAAAGAGCGTGCTACAGACAACGTAGCACGCTCGCATTCAATGTTATTGAATCTCTCACTCGATATACCAGCCGTCCATGTCCCTGGATATGGGCAACACGCGGCTAAGTTTGGAGAGCATTGTCCACACGCTGTTATGTTGCAGGCCGGTCAGGTTCGCAAAATAAGCCGTCGTGAATTTCTGCCCTCGGTTCTCCATCAGCACGTAGACGACCATGCCTGTGCGCTCTGTGGGCAATGTCTCCTCCCTTTCGTCAATCGTCATGCGCCTCACCACTAACAGGATGCTCGGCAAACATATCTTTGCCCTCCAAGTCCGGCATGGTGGGCCAGTAGTCGCGCAGTGCCTTCAGCCAAATGCGTGCGTTGGCGGCTTCGGCTGTTTTCCCATAGGCATCATCGAGTTCGTCTAGGCCCGACATAAGTTCTTGATAGATGGGTTGGGGGATAGGCAGCAACTTCATTCGTTGAGTCCCCAAATCTTGTGCATGGCCCCGTCTATCTTGCGCACCTCGACACAGCGCAGCACGTCGGGATAGTTGCGTTGCGTGTTGGTGAACGTGCCGTAGACAATGCCCAGGCTGGCGCAAATCTCGGTCGCCGTGCCTGTGCCGTGTTCGCGCAGATAGGCGACAATCCCCGGCATGGCCCCACCATATACATCACCATAGTCTACACCCTCGATACCCCACAATGGCCCGTGCAAGGTGCGTGCCACCTGCACAAAGCCCGGTGGACGGTGCTGGAACCAACGCGCTACACCCAACTGCGAATAGCCCAGCAACTCGGCAATCTGCGCCGTGTTCAGCGGCTCGTCGCGCAATAGCTCCATACACTCGCGGCGGATCACGTCGGCGTTGACGCGGCGGCGCGCGGCACCCTGGGGCCGGTGGTCAAAGAGTTCGTAATCGCCCGGCTGCCGCGTAATGGTGGCTTCTTCGTCCACCGGCTGCACTCTGTCCTGCGGCGTCTTCGGCTCCTGCACCGTCGCCCGCACGTAGGCGCGCAAGCCCCAATCGTAGTAGACGCGTGTCTTTTGCGGGCCAAGAAACTCCAGATATTGCGGATCATTGCAGTACGCATTGCCATGTGTGGATACGTTGTCGATCATGCGTCCTCCGTTGGTCTAGCCTGTAGTGTTGCGCGCCTCATAATGGCAAGCATCTTGTCCGCTTCTTCACGGTCGCTCTCTTTTTCTTCTTCGGATAGCTCGGCATAGGGCGTGTTCATTTGCCGCTGCCAACGCTCTACTGCCCATTGCGGCATCATCCATACACGTTCCGCCCTGCGGTTAGCCTCCACCGGCCCATCCGCCCACCCAAATTCCCCCTTGCTAAACAAGTACTTCATCCACCCTGACCACGCTTCATGCGCATACTCGGCTAGTGCTTCGCGTAATTCGTCGCTCATTTGCCATCTGCTCCTTGCTTAACCAGCGTGGCACGGCCTTCTTCGTCCATCAACTGAAACCAGTATGCCCACTCAATTTTATACAGCCACCCCTTGCTCCTGCTCCACCAGCGATAAACCACGTATTCGTCATCCACGATGGCGCGAATGTGGATCGTCTTGTTGTTGGGGTTGCCCTCGTTCCAGAACAGGCGAATGGTTGCTCCTGGCTTGACGTAGGCGGGTAGCGCGATTTCAATGTCGCTCATTTACTCCTCCATAGATAAAAAAACTTATTCATGCGTCCCCCACCTCTAGTAGGCTCCATTCGCCATCGAAAACTGCTATCGGGTATTTCCTTGCGCGGCCTGTCATCATCACCACCAGTTCGCGCTCTTTGCCGTTGACCAGTTCCGCCACTTCGACGGGTTCGCAAATGCGTTCGTAAATGCCGCCCCGAATATGCCGCGCCCCACGAAACAAGGCGTAACACGCTTTGTCCGGCGGCACAGATGACCAGTCAGCCATGCGTTGCCTCCAGGAGTGGTAGCTGTAGCTGCGCCTCGGCGATGCGTTTCTCGGCTATCTTGTAGTAGCCCTCATCAATTTCAATGCCGATGAAGTTGCGGCCCGTTTTGACGCAGGCGACGCCCGTTGTGCCGGAACCCATGAAGGGATCGAGAACGGTTGCGCCTTCGTCCGTTAGTCTCGCGATCAGCTTTGTCATGTAATCTATGGGCTTTGGCGATGGGTGATTGGGCATGTCGCCACCGACCACAAACTCAAAAAACGTCACGCCTTGACGCGGCTTGCTTCCCGCCAACACACATGCAATCCAATTGCCGAATCCGGCAGGGCTGCGCGTCATGCCGTTAAGGTTGCGCGCGCTTACCACGTCAACAAAATCGTCGCCCACCAACGGCACGCTGTCCTTTAACCCGCTTGCGCCTGTGATAATGGCAACCATGCGCGCGACACGCCGCGCCTCGGTGTACCATGCAACCGGGAAGGCATCGTCCCAATCTGCCTTACCACAGCCATACGGCGGGTCAGTCACCACCGCGTCGATACTCCCCGCGTCTAACGTTTTCAGCACGTCCAGGCAATCGCCGTGTATCAATTGCACGTCAGCCATTGACGCCCTCCGTTTCCGTTAAAAAACGCGTCCACATCGCAATCGCCTGCACCGCTTCCTTGCGGATGTCGGCCAGCGACTCATCGCCCTGCTGCCACACGTAGCTATTCACGGCTTTGACCACCTCACCACTCTCCTCGCTGGCAATCGCGGCGGCGTGGATCATGTCACGCGGCCACCACGCATAGCGGCTGCGTGCGCTGTCGAGTTCGGCGCGTACGAGTGCGAATACTTGTTCGTCGGTCATGCCTCCGACTCCTTCTCGACCATGCCCCGCAGGTCGTGCAAGGCAGCGTAAAGGTTTTGCATTGCCGACTGCATGGCATTGCGCTGATAGACTAGGCTCTGTTCGTAGTCGCGCCACTGCTTGACCTGCTGATATGCCGCTTCGCATTCAGCGCACTTCTCGCTATGCGCTGTCTTAGCTACTTCGTACAGTTCCTCAATGCGCCGCAGTTCGGCCTCGCGTTGTGGTGCGCTGTAGGGGATGCGTTCTTTGCTCATGACTA
>CAZTIN010000056.1:0-4862 GCA_964613525.1 uncultured Candidatus Saccharibacteria bacterium | reverse complement strand
TGGTTACCAGGTGTAAAATAAACCCCCATCGGTGCAGAAAGTTTATTCAAGGGCTCTAGAAATTCAGCATAAGGAAATACTGGTCCGTCTATCAAATCCCCAGCAATTATTATCATATCTGGATTTTCTTTCATAATTTTGTTTACTACCTGCTGAACAAAATTTTTTCTTCTGACCATGCCAATATGTAAGTCTGCGACAAGGGCTATTTTCTTACCTGAAAGATTTTCTATTTTAGGATCAGACACTAAGATATTCTTAGTTCTTATGATAGAAGAATTAATAACACCATAAACTGAAAAAGCTAACCCAAGAGAGAAGAATAATACACCAAGTAATTTTGCTGGTGCTGCAATTCCTAATATATTTATAAGACCTAATATTATGAATCCAACTACTGCACTTAAAAATAATCCAGTTACTATTACTATCCAAGTACTAGATGCCGTATATATAGCAGCATTTACGGGACTCCATGCATTTCTAGATAAAAACATAGTCAGTCCCATGATTAGAGGTATAACTATGCCAGCAAGGTGTAATATTTTAAACAAGCCATGGCTGGTTAGGATATTTAGTTTCTGCATTAATAGTATAAAAATAAATAGTCCAAGCCAAAGCAAAAATACAAAAAAGCCAATAAACAAAAACATAAATAAAGTCTGATTCATAAGGCTATTATAGCACCTAGGGTACGTTAAACATGCATCTTCCCAGAGTCTTTATTTTTATTGATATCTGTGCTATAGTCTTCGTACAACTTAATACAACCAAGCAAGAAATTGCTAAAACACATGGAGGTGTGGCTATGAAATACAAACTGCTTTGTATTTCATCCGGTCCTAGATTTCAAGCTAGGAATCTCAATATTATGAGCGCAAGCGAAGAATGAAGAGATAGGGAGTGTCCGAGCAGGGCACGAAGACACGCCGAAATACACATGGAGGTGTGGCTGAGTGGTTGAAGGCACCTGTCTTGAAAACAGGAGACTGTTTACGCGGTCCGTGAGTTCGAATCTCACCGCCTCCGCATAATTAAAATCCCCGAATAGGGGATTTTAATTATGGATGAGAAAGCCTTTTGCCTCCTATTTGTAATCTTTTACTTTATTTTTCGTATATAATATTAAGGTGGAAGATATAAATTCCCTTAGTGATGCGGATATTGTAGAGAAAAGTCTGGAAAATCCTGACTATTTTCGCTATATCATTGAACGTTATAGTGGCAAACTTTCTCGCTATATAAAACGCCGCTCGCATGCTACCAGTCACGATACAGACGATATTTTGCAAGATATTTTTATAAAAACATATCGTAACCTTAATGATTACGATAGTAAATTAGCTTTTTCTTCGTGGGTGTATCGTATAGCTCACAATACTATCATTGACTGGTACAGGAAAGAAAAGAAGCACGATGCAATATCTATAGATGAATCTGATTCTATGATATTAATATCACTATCAGGGGATGAATTCGCTGACACAGAATCAAACTATGCCGATATAGAAAAAGAAATTAGTGAAGTTTTAGAATCGCTCGATGCAAGTTATAAAGATGTAATAATCCTGCGTTATTTCGAAGATAAATCTTACGATGAAATCTCGGATATTATGCACATACCCGTATCGTTAGTTGGAGCCCGACTGACACGCGCAAAAAATATGATCAAGAAAAAATTATTAGCAAATAACAAAAAATAGTATGGATACAGATACAATTCTAAATACAATAAAATCTTCTGGTGTTAAGCCAATATCTAAAAAATACTTTATTTTTAAAAGGTATTTAGTTATAGCGCTAGGTATAACCGTTACTATAATGGGGGCATTTGTCTTTGCTAAAATTGTAGCATCAATGCTGCTGGCTTCATGGGAATACTGGGATTATATTTTCGGTAGCTTTGGTTATTTTTTCTATTTTTCTGTACCGCTTTTGTGGGTATCGCTTCTGATTGTGTTTACAGTACTCATGCCTTTTATTATCGAGCAAACCAAACAAGGCTATAAATACAAGAAGCTAATAATTGTTATGCTAAGCATAATATCTAGTATAGTTTTAGGAATCATTATTCTTAAAATAGGATCATTTAACGGCATGAATAATTATTTTATTCGGGATGCTGTAAGAAGAGAGTCAATGCTATGGACTGATTCACCATCCGGTAGGATTTCGGGTGAAGTTGTAACACTAGGTAAGGATTCATTAATACTGGAAGACGCTCGTTCAAAGGTTTGGGCGGTAGATATTTCCAATATTTTGCCTGCTTCTCGTGAGGTACTAAATAATAATGAAAACATAAGAATCATAGGCAAGGAATTAGATGAAAACACTTTTGTAGCTTGCCAGATAATGCCTTTTCCGGAAATAGGCCATGAATCCATAATGCCAGCACCAGGCGAATTTGCTAGGTTTGAATTTAAAAACAAATCTAATCTAGCAGACGACCTGTGCTCCGTTGTAATAGGTGATTTATAGTATTTGTAATAAAACTATTTTATTTGCGTATTAATATTATGAGACACAGTTCTCACATTATTAGGCATTTATTTGTTATGAACAAAAAAACAGTTCTTTTCCTAAGTGCGGTGCTAATGTTAGGTCTTGTCTCATCTCCTGCTATGGCAGACAATAGGGGTGATGACAATGATGAACGCGGTCCGTATAAAGAAATGCGTTTTGAAAAAAATGATGATTTCTTTAAGGGTAAATTTGATGACGATAATTTTAAAAACTTCCCCAAAGACCATATTTTAATGGCTAAAATCGATGCAGTACAGAAAGCAATCGAATCAAAAAGTTATGCTGATTTTACAAAAGCTATGACTGATGCTGGTATCAAAGATACTGTCTCAGAATCAGACTTTAATATCATTACAGAAGCTTATATAAAAGCTAAATCAGGTGATATAAAAGCAGCTCAAGAACTAATTAAAAATAACAATCTTAGTCCAATGCTCCATGGTTTTATAATGGGTCGCCACATGCAGCTAACAGATGCTCAAAAAGAGACTCTAAAGCAGGCAGAAGACCTTATAAAACAAGGTAAAATGGACGAAGCAAAATCTTTACTAGAATCAGCTGGTTTACCAAAACCACCTGTTGTAGGCGAAGATAAAAATCTTAAAAAAGAAGAAATAAAAACAATTCTTGAAAAAGCAAAACAACTAAAATCCGAAGGTAAAGAAGATGAAGCAAAACAAGTCCTAAGCGACGCTGGTATTCCAGAAAAAGCTTCGATTAAACTTGAAAAAGAATTCAACAAAGAATCTCATAAAGAACGCACTTCTCTTGTAAAAATTTTCAAAAATTTCTTCCGAATTGGTAAAAATAAATAGTGAGTTTTATTACTTAAAACTTTAACAAAAAACACACATCTCTATCATGTGTGTTTTTTGCATTTTAGGCTTAATTCTTATTGCTATTTGGGTTATCAAAAGTTATAATATTAAGAGTAATATGTAGGGATATTACAACGCAAGATGAACAAAATTTTTAATGCTATTTTAAAAAAGGCAAACTTCAACTTTGCTGCTGGAAAGAGCATATTTTTTGTTGTCCTTATATTAATTCTATCTTTATTTATCAACGTTTTTACAGCTAATGCTGTAACAGGTTCACCGCTTTTACTTCATCATCAAGGACGATTGCTTGATGCTAGCGGTAATCTTCTTGGTGGTTCAGGCGGTACTAACTACTGTTTTAAGTTTTCTCTTTACGACAATGCAACAGTTGGTAGCGGCACTAAATTGTGGCCAGCAGGTAGTCCTTCTACAATGACTGTTAATGTTAAGAACGGTGTTCTTAACGCACGCATAGGCGATACTTCATCAGGTGGTGATACGTTAAATTTTGACTTTAATTCTACTGACGAAACATATCTTGATATTCAAGTCGCTGCTTCATCTGGTGGGTCTTGTGTGGGTGTAACATCATTTGAAAATCTAAACCCTAGACAGCGTTTAACATCTGCGCCATATGCCCTAAATTCAAATTCTGTAGGTGGATTTATTCCATCACAAACACCAACTGGTTCAAATATACCTGTACTCTCTGGAGGTGATCTGACAATGGCAGGTGTTATTAGCTCAGGCGGTTTAACAATAGCAGGGGATGCATTCACTGATTTTACTGGAAATGGTCTTGCTATTTCATCAGGTGCTTTGACTTTAGATGTAACTACAACTGGTACTACTGCTAATACATCATCAAATTCTGGACTTGAGGTATCATCTGATGGTCTTCGTTTACTTGGTGGCTGTAGTACTAATCAAATTTTGAAATGGAATGGATCAGCTTGGGCTTGTGCAGCGGACTCTGCTGGTGGCGGAGGAGGAACACTGGATGATGCTTATAATAACGGTAGTACTGTGGTTGTAGATGCTGCTAATATTTTACTTAATCTAAACGATGCAACTAATGACTATGCTCTTGTAATAGATAACACTACAACAGGAACTCTAGACAGTGCTCTTGTTATTACAACAACAGGTGTCGGCGGTGTTATTACAAATGCCATCGATGTATCTGATTCTGACATTGTAAATGCCATTAACATTGGGTCTAATAATATCCTTACAGCAGGTGCTACGATTTCATCAATCGAACTTGATATTTTGGATGGCGGAATTACATTTGGGGAACTCAGTTCTACTCCTACTACTCTTGCTGGTTATGGCATAACTGACTCTTTAACCAACGCTCTAACTGATGGAAATATCCTAGTCGGTAACGGTTCAAACCTTGCAGCATCAGTTAACCCTTCAGGTGATGTTGATATCTCAAATACAGGAGTATTCACTATCCAAGCTGATGCTGTTGCTCTAGGTACAGACACAGATGGTAACTATGTAGCTACAATA
>CAZTIN010000055.1:0-4888 GCA_964613525.1 uncultured Candidatus Saccharibacteria bacterium | reverse complement strand
TTTTAAGTGATGATTTGACTTTCATACTATATAATTACATTCTGCGAATGATTCTGTTGCGTTTACCGCCGTATGAATCTTCCACCATTTCTACTTTGTCACCAATAAGTACCTTGATGCGATGCATGCGCATTTTACCTGATAGGTATGCGATTATTTCTTTTTCACTGTTATCTAAGATAACGCGAAACATGGCATTTGGTAATGCCTCAATAACCGTTCCTTGGATGAGCGTTGCATTGTCTTCGTTACTCATGGTATGACACTGACAATAGAATATCAAAATATTAGCAAAAAGTCAAATCCAAGCTTTGTGCTAAAGGTTCGTATAGATTTGTACCCCTATTATATCATATAAATTTAAATAGCAATAAAAAAAGGGCCCCGCAAAACACAAGCGGGTGCCCAATTTACACAAATACACAAAATGAATATCTTAATATGTCTTTAGTACTTTTTGACTGAAGACATAGTCGGAGTTATCGAATTTGATTGTTAATATCATTATACCATACGGCATATCATTAATGTCAAGCTTTAAAACATCTTCCGAACTTGAGACGCTGGTTAGCACCCTACCATCTATCGAATAGATTGTTGCGGTGAATCCACCTGAATGTTCGTTTGCGTTTATGACTATTTCACCACCACCAATAGGGTTAGATATTTCCACCCGGGATGGTAGTAAACTAGAGCGGACATTGATCAAGTTGAAGACTTCTATGTCCCCTTCTAGGCTAACTTCAGAAAGCCTATAAAAAATATTAGGGCTGTTTGAAATGTCTTGAGGTAAAATATCTTCTACTTGATATTCGGAAATTGAATTGGAATTTACTTTGGAGTTAACCCTGGCTATTTGCTTGAAGTTAATTCCGTCGGTTGAACGTTCCAATATGAAATGACTGCTCATAAATTCTTCTACGGTTACCCAGCTAACAGTAACAGAGTTACCGTGGCGGATGCCCGTGAATGATACCAGCTTTACCGGTAAAGGATCATAGCTACAAACGTTGAGTGTATCAACCTGTGCAAGACCTGTAATAGTAGTGTTATCCGGGCAACAATGTTTACCCCAGACACATGTCCAACCAATGCTGATTTCATGATTCGAATTATTCCCAGAATTATTAATTATTTGACCGCTTGTGTCCAAGGGTAATTTACTTCCGGCGGGCAGTCGCAACTTGGCATTTGTACCCGTAGGACTAATTGACCCGCTGGATCCGATAGTAACAACCATAGAAGATGAGCTGCGCCAGTCGACATTACTGAATGTCATGTCGTGGTTCACATACAGCGTATCCGCTGATGATGGGCTACTGGTCCAGTTAGAATTCGAGGCAATGTTGCCATTTGCTGTAGTAGTAGAAGACGATGCTTTTGCTTGAATAGTAAAGAGCATAAATATAGCCAAAGCTATAAAACTGATGTAATTTTTAATTTTCATAAGCGTATATTTTTATATTACGCTAATTAAAGCACAGTAAGATATAAAGGTAAATAGCGTATTGAAAATATCAATTTATAATGCTATCTTAGAGTTACTTGCCCCTGTAAGAAAATCTTGCAAGGTCATCATTCGGATAATATGAAAATATACTTTCATATTGATCCTCATTTGCCCCTGTAGTTAAATGGATATAACTGCGGACTTCTAAGCCGTTATTCGAGGTTCGATTCCTCGCGGGGGCACAGGCTATTATATATATTGCTTTTTAACGCTTGTGTGATAATATGTCTCTATTGGGCCCTTAGCTTAGTTGGTAGAGCGCCTCTTTTGCAAAGAGGAGGTCAGCGGTTCGAATCCGCTAGGGTCCACATATGCACGATTAGCTCAGTTGGTAGAGCAACCCGTTTACACCGGGAAGGTCGGGGGTTCAAGTCCCTCATCGTGCACCAATAACAAAACACCCCTTGGCTAATGCCTAGGGGTGTTTTGTATTTATTACCTGCTAAACCAAGTTTTCTGCCAGGTCTTCATCATGTCTATTTCTGAAGTCTGTGCACTAATAATATCGTTAGCTAGTTTTATAAGTTCAGGTCTATCTGACTTTTCAAGAACAGCACGAGCCATAACAACAGCACCTTCGTGGTGAACTATCATTTCGCTAAGGAAAGCTTTGTCGAATTCATCGCCAGCTTTACCGTTAAGAGCTGCCATCATTCCGTCCATCATGGAGTCCATATCCATACCTACGTTATACATCATACTGCCGTCTGGCATTTGATGCATCATATAGTTACTACTAGCGGGACGGTACCTATTCATACGATATCCATTTCCCCACCCAGTTAAACTCATAATAATAATCCCGAATACGAGCCCAATGGCACCGTAAATTAAATTTGTATTTTTTGTATTTTCCATAAATTAAATAAGTTAATTAATAAATTAATGATTATTTAATTACTAAGGGATTTTAGGATGAATTAAACCTTTGGAAAAAAGATTCTGGTACGTGGTTATTATTTCATAAGATTTTTGTTTAGAGTAGAGTATTAGCGAATCAGTTAAAATAAAATTCTTTCGCAGTAACACAGATAGCAAAACAAAAGCTCCTAACAAAACTGCGATTATTGGCAATACTGCTGAAGTCATGCTTTTCCAGACACCTAGATGCTCTAAATTATTCATCTGGCACATATAGTATTGGCCAAAATCAAATGGACAATCCTGCATAGGCATATTCGTAGAAGACATATGCACTATATGAATCGGCCCAAAGACAACAAGCCCCAAATAGCCCACAAGTGCAATTATGGGCAGGATAAATTTTAAGACTTTAATCTTTATCATGGGTTTAATTAAAATAAATTATTATCATCAATAGCGCTTCTAATGCCATTAGTACATCTTCGACAAGAGTAACATTTGTCATTGGTAATTCAAACACCATTCCAAGGCAAGCACAAGGTATATCTTCTTTGGCTCTTAGCTTTTGCAGAACACCTATAGAACTAACTGACATTAGAATAAAAGTAAATATATCTCTATATATGCCACCAAGATCTGTAAGATAAAGGACGGCTAATATAATTTCAATAAATGGATATATTATCGCATATGTTCTAGATTTCTTGGCAATTAGATCATAAGTAGAATAAGCATCAGCAAAAGCATTTAAGTTAAATAGTTTAAATGCACCAAATATAGCAAAGAATGACCCCATCATCATCCGCATTGCAAATTCTAAATCAAAACCATGGATATAAGTAGAAATAACAGTAAATAATATTATGGTTGAGAAAATTATGATTATTGGTAGAAACTTTTTAAAAGTACTTTCCTTTTTAACTTGACCAATAGCAACAGAACCAGCAGGTTTATGATGTTCGCAAAAATAATGAACTAAGCCATTTTCATCTGGTTTTAGATGAGTTGCAACCATTGAACAATTTTCACATTTTTGCATAAATTTAATTTCTATCTAGTATTAGTTTTACAAAATCAGCTTCGGTAATACCGCTCTCTTTCATAGAGCTGGTTAGTAGATAATCATCATGTAAAAGATGCCTGTCGATAATGCGCATTAAGACTGGCTTTTTCTTAGGTTCGAAATGGAATATCAAAGTCTTTGGATGGTTAGTATCTATAGCAGAAGAAACTAGCTTGGCATATAAATCCAACGATTCTTTTGTAGCCGGGTCAGCAAACCCGTGCATAGCTGAACGACTGACTGGAATATTGCTACGAAATGGTGGATTAACTAATCCTAAATACACAGGGTGTGTTGTATAGTGGCGCATACCACGATAACCAGGAATAACAGTAATAGCCCATTTCTCACCTGGGATAAAATCTTCTACCATGTAGTTCCCTATTTCTGTTTTTTCATGATGAGTAAATACATCATGCACATCTTCAAGAGTAGTAGCGTGGAATATATGCTGCATAACGCCATCTACATTCACAAAATGTATGGAATAAGGTGGAGAGAAATTCTTATGAATATAACTAATAATCCCGTCATCCATAGAGCCTATTTCAATATGACGTGGCATACGTACGCCAACTGACCTGATTTTCTCTTTTAGAGATTCTGGTATATATCCGCGCAGTGCACTAGGTGGAGTATGCAAAACTTTGACGCCCAGAGTGCGTAGTATTACATGAGCGTAACCTTCTTTCTTAAGAGGCTTCTCTATCGTGCTGAGACATACGTCAATTTTGTGAACTATCTTTTCCGGTGTAGTAGGAACGCCATCTATATGCCAGACTTCTGACTTGTCTATCAGTATATCGACTGGTTCGTATTCATCATGTTCGCGCAAAGCTCTAAGCAAAATAGCACCATCGCTAATACTCCTGCGATAGCCTAGTATGCTTGTTCCACCGCGCATTATACCCACGCGTACCCGATTCATTATTTAATTATACATTATTTTCCAAAAAGAGTTTACCCCGTTTTGATTTATGTTTTGATAGCGAAAACCTATGGACTTCAGCATTTGCTAGTACGATAGACTTTTTGTTTTTGTTTATTATATCTACATCACCTAAGATAGCTCTGGCTTTGTGTGATTTATCTTTAACAACAGCAACGACAGGGATACTGATTTTTAACCTTTTTAAAACCTTTTCAATTGCGGATTTTTGCACATCGTTACCATCAGCAACTATTAGGTCAGGATATTGCCATTCCTTGTGGTTAAACCTACGCTCTACTACTTCAGCTAATGCACCTGGGTCGTTAGGTTTATCAAAACCGCGGATATTAAAAGTCCGGTATTCACCTGTTTCTTTAGCACCATTGATAACAACACTCATGGTGCCGACCATGGCCGTGCCCGATGTATGAGCTATGTCGTAAGCCTCGATTCTAAAATTATTTGCCCTAGTAAATTTTTCTTCTTTAATTAGAGCTACGTCGTTGATATGCGTTAGTGC
>CAZTIN010000054.1:0-5094 GCA_964613525.1 uncultured Candidatus Saccharibacteria bacterium | reverse complement strand
CTGAACCAGCCGGTTTCCCGATAGGCGCAGGCGCTTGTACTTTGGGTTTCGTGGCTTGCTGTAGATACTGCTCGCCGCGGATTTCAGCCTGAACCAAGTGCGCTGCGGCGATGTGCGGGGGCATATGGTACAAATCTTGTAACCGCCCTTCCTTCGCCAGCGCGTAAGTTGCGGCTGGTGCATTGTCAATTTCGGCCATTAACTGCTCGATATGTGAAGGCATTTGCTGGATAACATTCACGTTAGAGCTAATGACTTTCTGAACATCCTGATTATTAGTAATCAGTTCGTTCATTTGCTGAGCCATGCCATGCGCTTGTTGAGCAAGTGCCATTTCCCGCTGTTGCTGCAACTGTGCCATTTTCATGTCGTGTTGCTGCTTGGCGAGCGTGTGTTCGAGCTTTCCGTCTGCTTTGGCGTCTACATAGTCCAGAACGCTTTCGAACTTATCCATTGAGGGCGGTTCGTAGGCTTTCGGACTTGCTTCGCGCACCTTGGCGATTTCCGCTTCCAATGCACGAATACGCGCACGCTGATTGTCGATATAACGGTTTTTCTTATTCAGCGCTTTACGGACGGTTTTAAGTTCCTTGTCAACCTGACCGCCATCGTCCTCTGCGCCATCATCAGCGTCAGAAGCAGGGGCTTCGGCTTCAGCAACTTGACCTTCCGTTTCGATTTCGGCGGTATTGGCTTCCGGGGCTTCCACCTCGGCAACCTGACCAGCGATTTCGTTTTCTACAGACATTTAACGACCCTTTCGGTTAGTAACCGCCCGATTGCGGTATTTCATTCACAACTGGCTGTTGTGCGGCCATTGCGGCCTGTTGTTCTTTCATTTCAAGCTCGGCGGCCTTTAAAGCCAACTCAGCCCGCTTTAATTCAAATTCATTCGCCATTTTCTGGCGTTCCAATTGGAGTTTTTGCGCTTCCAGTTGAAGCTTGGCGTTATCAGTCTGCGCACCCATTGCGGCGTCTTGTGCTTTGATTTGCAGCTCACCCTGCTTGCTATCAAGTTGCTGCTGCATCGTAGCCATCTCAGCCGCCGTGGCTTGGATGGCTTGTTTCAATTGTTCGTTTTCTTGAGTGAGGGCAGCGACAGCGGGGTCGGTTTCATCGTCCAGAATATTCGGCGGGATGATTTTTTTCATCCGTTCAGATAAAGCCTGCGCACCGGGGAAGTCCATGTATTTAAACATAAGGTCGCCAGCGACTTGCATCAGGTCGGGCTGGGATTGGATGACTTGCTGGAAGAATTCAGCCGCTTCTTGGCGCATTGTAGCGAACGATGCACCCGTAACAACGCGGACATTGTATTGCCCTTCAGTGAGGAAATACGGGCGTTCCTGCCCTTCGACCATTTCACCGTTAATGCCTACTTGGTCGGACGTTTCCTCGCTGCCGATAATGCTTACGACTTGCGGCTCGGAATAAATCACCGGAATAGCCGCCATCAGAACACGGCCCATTTGAGTGATGGAGCGAACAAGGTTATCACCAAAGTGATAAATGGCCCTGTCGCCTTCCATTTTACGCTGCTGGATAGCAACGCCGGACGTTTCATTAGACCGCTGTCCAATGAAAGCGTTATACAGCCCCAAAGTAGCCTTGATGTCATCCGCAGCGCGTTGCATCGCGTTGACGATACCAGCGGGGATTTGCGGGCCGGGGTTTAATTGCGGCGGCGGGGCTGGGTTGCCCTTGGCGTCCGTCTGGTCATACCGCAGTACGATTGCATTATCCGGGTCTTTGTAATCGGCGGCGTAGTTTTCAGTCGTTCCGCCCACTGCGATGATAGTGGCCTTGGGGGCCTTCATTAACAATTCGGCTTCCGTGGACGCCCAAAAGTTATAACGGCGTTGCGGGTCTTTCGCCTTACGGATAAGCGAGAAAATACGGCGCTCGCCATCACGCCAAGCTTCTTCGCCATAAACCGGAATAAGGGGGATATATTTACCGGGGAACGTGGTTTCTTTCAGCACATCCTGACCGGACAAGTGATAGCGGCGAACGGTGCGTTTAGTTGCGTCACGGGTTGCGCTGTATTCAAGGGGTGCGCCTTCCTCGATTTCCACGATGGAGCCATCAGGCATCAATCCTAGCTTAATGGGCGTTTCTTCTACCTTGAAATACTCGCAAATGGTGATTTGTTCTTCATCGCCCACATCCTTAACATCGTTATCAGCTTCAAACGACACCGCCGCATATCCGGGATATTTTTCCTCAAACGCCTTTTTGGGCATTTGTTCGAGGACGTATGCGCACATAGCATCAGAGCCATCAGGGGCGACTGAACACGGGTCAAGATACACGGAAAGCGGGTTAACTACCCGCTCGATATACAGCTCTTGCTGGAAGCTTTCATCGTCCTTGTAACGATGGTCAACGCGCAGGAATCCAATAGAGCATTTAATCGCCTGATTGACCGCGTAGTCATACGCATCATCGGCGTTAGAGGATTGCTCAATGTCCCTAATCAGCCCTTGGAATATCTCTGCTGTTTCGATATCAGAGCCGCCAGCATGGGGAATGATATTGATAGACGGGGTATTCATACGGATGTCGTTAGACACCTGATTGACGAATTGCGTCAGTTGGTCGATTTGCAGCGCAGGGCGGTTTTTCTTCGTGCGGGCTTGAAACGCACGGTCATCCCATTGCGCACCCGGTTCATCGGAAAGAAAATACAAATCGTCCCGCGCTGACTGGTAGATGTGCGACCAGTAGCTTTCGGCGGACGTAAAACCTTTTCTGGCGTCTTCAACAATATCGGACAGGGTGAACCCCGAAGTTCAGATATTGGCCCGTATGGGCATAGTTTAAAATCGGCATAAACCGAAGTGCCTAATAGTACCACCGCTTAAGGCATAGCGTCAATAGCACGAAAAACGCCCCCTGCGTGTGCGGCAGGGGGCGACTCCAAAATGTCGTAGAGTATGACGTCTATGACATTTTAAATTTTGCACATTGATACAAGCTTGTCAAACCCACGGCAAGCCGCCGTAACGCGTGTTGTCATCAATCACGTACCCGTCATGCGCCCGTTTACGTAAGCTGTGCATTTTCGTTCAGGATAAGATATATCCCAAACAGCCGACAAAAAACACGCTTGAAAATAAGAAATTTTAATCATGCCATCCATCCGGCTCTCCGTTCTTGTGCGTAGGGGTCGGGGCCTTTTACCAATCCCCCCTTTTGTTGTTCGGCTGCCCTCGCCGCATATCGTGCCGCGTCTGCGTAGTGTGCTGTCCAGTCGTGGCGCGGTTTGTTTTTGAATATCTGCCGTTCTTCGTCCCATTCATAGCCATAATGTTCTAAAGCATGAAGCCCATCGCGGCACTTCTCGGCATCGAAAACAGAATAAGCAATCGTCTGGCGCAGTAACTCAATCCCCGGCGTTATGTCCGTTTCGCGGGTGAGTACGATATTCTGTAGCCCCATACCGTGTAGCTGTTTAGATACGCTGTCGCCCCGGATGTTACCATGCCCGCCATCGTGGGGTAAATAGTGGGTGGCGTAGTTATATGGTTTTGACTTCACCACCTGAACGTAATGGTCTAACTGCTCCCCGGCGTTTTCGTAACATTCCAGCCAGCGCAATTCCCTGCCGACAAACTGTAACCACCAGATAGACGTAGCATCCCCGAACCCCAAATCCCACGCTGTAAATACTTGACTAGCGGGGTCGTAAGGAACGCGGGTAATGCGGGCATCATCGCGGGCCTTGGCCAATTGCTTGGCGTAGACTGCGCCGTTCCTGCGTGTATCAAATTGGCCTTCCCATACGTGTTGAAATGCTTCCGGATCGGTTTGCTCTAATCGCTTGCGTTCTTTGTCCAAAACATCCGGAAAAAACGGATTATCGCGCCACGAAACTTTTTTTACCAAAGCATCGTCATACTGCGTTGCGACAAATCTTTGATATGTTGGATCGGTGGGGTTCTTGGGGTTGAATACAATCGTTATGCTAGACCCCTCTTTGCGAATTGTCGGTATAAGAAGCTCCCACGAGTTATGAGATACTTTTTCAGCCTCCTCGACAAAACAATAGTCAATGCCAGCCATAGACTTAATTTCATTAGAATTATGCTTTAATCCTTTGAATATGAACTCTGTCCCGTTCTGTCCGCGTATGGTGTTTTGCGTAATGGTGTAAAAATTATCTAATGAATGAGCGCGAATGATATCAGATAATAACTTATGAACACTATCTGCTATGGATGCCTGAAATTCACGACAACACAATACGCGAATTGATTTCTGTAATCCGATAACCAGCAATGCGCGGCAAACACTTTCTGACTTTCCTCCACCACGCCCACCATAATAAACACGGAATCGCCAAGGATCGAACATCCCCTTAAAGGCCACTGGTATTTGTATTGGAGCCATTAAAACTTAGCACCCTTTGAAAGATTTTCTTTGGCCCACAATGGGCGTAAATTACAAAGAGCGTTGATAACAGCAACGTCCGTTATTCCCTGTTCTAAAAATCTTTTTATTGGCTTGGTATGGTCAATATGCCATTCGCCCCAATTATCCCACGACATGCCATCGCGGAAATTAAATTCAATCCTTTGTTTTAGCTGCTCAGCCGTATAGGGAACCTTCTTGCTTTTGTGGCCCGTCCTAACTCGCTTTGATAAATTCATACTGGCCATGGAAAGCCTGTGTTGGAGCGTTCCGCGTACTTTGTCCATCCTTCTGGCCTGTATTTGCCTGAAAAGCTCTGGGTTCTTGGCCCTTTGCATCCTGCCATACGCCGCCTTCTTTTCCCGCCACTCATCAGATTTGGAAAGCCTTGCATAGCTTTTTTTGTTTAAATCCGCGTGTTTTTTTGGGTTTTTCTTTTTCCATTCAGCAACATATGAATTTTCACAAGCGCGGCATTGTGACCTTTTGCCGTCTTTTGCGCGCTTGCGGTTATTAAAATCCTCCAATTTTTTAGAGGACTTGCAAGCGGTGCATTGCTTATTGGTTGTCTGATTTGGTGACAAATTCCACCTTGATTGCAGGCTGGTCGGCGGGGTTGCCGTTTTTGTCTAAGGCTTGGCTTTCTGTGCGGGCCAGCTTCGGAATATGATACTCCACCAC
>CAZTIN010000053.1:0-5158 GCA_964613525.1 uncultured Candidatus Saccharibacteria bacterium | reverse complement strand
GTTGGTAAGGACCAGTTTGGACAAGGCATTGTCTACAGGGCGCAGGGCTTTACTCCCGTGCGTATTTCCAACACCCCGATTGAGCGCAAAATCCAAGAAGCTACCAGCCCGCAAAGCATTGTGGCTTATGCTTATCAGGATGAGGGTAACGTCTTTTATGTCTTAACTGGCGGCGGGCTAGAAACGTCACTTGTATATGACCTTACTACCCAACAATGGCACGAAAGAGCGTATCTCAATCAGTTCGGTAACTTCGAAACCGACCTTGCCGCCAATCATATGTTTATTTTCGGTAAGCACCTAGTAGGGGACCGCAGAAATGGCCGCATTTATGATTTGTCTATGGATTATTACGATGATGGCGGTGAAGCCCTCTGTCGTGAGCGTATCTATACGCATTTAAGTGACGAGGGCCAAAGAATACGTTATAATGCGCTAGAGATTGGATTTGAAACAGGCGTGGGCCTGCAATCCGGTCAGGGTTCTAACCCTCTTGTTCAGTTCAGCTTGTCTAAGGACGGCGCTAGAACATGGTCGGATACCTACACCGCTTCAATCGGAGCCGTGGGTCGATATCAGCAAAAAGTAGAGTTTAGGCGTCTTGGCGTTGCCGAGGTTATGACGTTTAGAATTCGCGTTACTGACCCTGTTAAGGTTGCGATTATCGGGAGCTATCTTAAATAATGAGTATCGACCCGCCGCCCATTAACGAAGTTGTCATCGAGCAGAACGGACTGCCGAAAATCCCGTGGATTGTTTTTTTCTCAAACATATTTCAAGGCGACAGTGGCACAGTCTGGACGCCGACATTCGAAAGCTTGGGTTCCACGGGGACGCCTACAATCACGGGAAGATATTATCGTATCAATCAAAAATATTGCTTGTTTTTTGTCACAATCACCCCGGCGACAGACACCACATCCACGGCGGCAACAACTTATATTTCAAATTTCCCCCTGTCGTTTGGTATCGACAGTGTGTGCTTTGCGGGTACGGGTTCCGGTGCGGTTCAGGCAATCGGTGGAATACGTGCGGCAGATAACAGAATTTACACGCCGGGATGGTCGGCTGTAACAACCCCCCTAACAATAGTCGGCTTCGGTATAGTGAGGTAATATGAACGATGAAATGATGCAACAAGCGGTAATGCAGCAAGCAGCGGAACAAGGGCGCGGCGGCGATACCGTCATGGCGCACTTGACACTCGGAGAATTGGTTATCCCTCGGGATATGGCCAACGACCCGGAAGTCGCACAAGTCCTGCAAGCTGTGTTTGACGCTTATGGCGTAAATATCAACGAGTTTATTGTTGGTAATCAGGAAAACAAAATCAACCCGCAAACGGGCCAGCCGGAATTCTTCTTTAAGAAATTGAAAAAGATTTTCAAGAAGATTGCCCCAATTGCCCTACCCATTCTCGGTTCTATGATACCGGGTATCGGTACTATCGCGGGCGCTGCTTTGGGCGGCGCTGCTGGTGGTTTGGTTTCGGGTGGCGGCATTAAAGGTGCGTTGGCGGGCGCAGGATTAGGCGCGGCGGGCGCCGGTATTATGGGCGGCCTTGGCGGTTCTCTGGGGGGTGGTGGTAGTTCTGGACTGTCATCCGCAACTCTTAACCTTGCAAGCCGTGGCTCCCTCATTCCGTCACTGTCTGGGATGGGCGGCGCAACGGGTGGTTTGGGCAATATTTCCAGCTACGTTAAACCTGCGGCTCAATTGTTTGCAGGTATGCAAGAAGATGACGCCAACGAGGAAGCCCGCAAGGCCATGTTGGAAGCCACGGGCCGCGCTGAAGGGGCTTTGTCGCCTTATAGTCAAATTGGCTTGGGGGCACAAAACCAACTTGCAGGCAACCTTGCAGAGGGCTTTAACCCGGGCGATTTGACAAGTGACCCCGGCTATCAATTCCGCTTGCAGCAAGGTCTGGACGCACAACAAAAAGCACTCGCCGCGCAAGGTTTGGGCGGTTCCGGTCAGGCTGTTAAGGCCGCGACTGAATACGGTCAAAACATGGCCGCGACTGAATACGGTAACGCTTATGACCGTTGGTTGGCACAAAATAGCCAGCTTGGCAGCCTTGGCGGCCAAGGGCTGGGCGCTTCACAAGCTTTGGGCGGTATTTACGGCGATACTGGAAACGTCCAAGCGGCGTTTGGATTGGCCGAAGCTGAGCGTAAAAATAAACGTATCGCTGACATTTTGGCAGGTCTGGGGTATAAATGATAAAAAACATCTTGGCGGGGTTGCAGCCTGAACAGCAACAAATGCAGATGCAAATGCAGGCACCGCAAATGCCGCAAATGCAGCAGCCCGTCATGATGGACCCCTACGGACAACAGAACACAGGCATACGCGCCGCACTCATGGGGAGATTTATGAATGGTCGTTGATTATAATATGCTTAGAAAGGGGACTGCATCGCTGTCAGATTATCAGCGGTTGCAGGAGGAGTTTGATTTAGCCAAACAAAACACGCTCCTTAATCAGCAAAAGCTTCAAAAAGAGATTGAAAGCGGCGCAGCTTCAAATGACCCCGCCGCCGTCCGTGAATGGAATTTTTACAGCCAGCTTCCCGCAAAGGAACAAAAGCGTTTTCTGCAAATGAAACGCGCTGACCAGATTATGAATTTGGGCGGTCAAATGGCCGTCCGCGCCCCGACTGGTGGCATCATGGAAACTTATGATGTTACGCCCGACCCCGAAGCTCTGCCGGGTTTCAAGGCTGCGCAAACCGCAGAAAGCGAAAAAGCCAAGGCTTATCAGGAATTTGTTTCAAACCAATATTCCAGCGCGAAGTCTAAAACTGACCAAGCATTAAAAACAATTAAAGGCTTGCGCGGTCCAGAAGGAAAAGGTCTTGCTCCGGACGTCCGCGCCATTGTCGGCTTCCGCTCCCCGCTTGGTGGTGCTGTTCCGTTTACGGAAAGCAAAGATATGCCGGGTATGCCGCAAGTCATTGCCGGAACGCCAGCCGCATCTGGCCGCGCCAAGGTTCAACAAGCCAAGGGCCAAGTATTCTTGGAAGCGTATGAAAGCCTTCGTGGTGCTGGCGCTCTTACTAACCAAGAGGGCGCAAAGGGCGAGCAAGCAAAGGCACGACTTGACACGGCACAGTCTGAAAAGGATTTTGAAGCGGCCCTTGATGAACTCGAGGAAGTCATTACATCATCCGCAAACAGATTGGAAATCAAACGCGCAGAAGCCGAAAGCTATCTGTCCGGTATTCGCCAAAATCCAGCCGCCACGATGGACTACGGCAATATTATCCCGGCCATGGACGCATCTATGCTTAACGGTGCTTTGCCGCCTGCGCGTGTTCCTATGGGTGCGCCGATGGCTCCTAACGCTAATCGCCTGCGCTATAACCCTGCAACGGGAGAATTTGAATAATGCCGATTGTCGAGGTTGACGGACAAGAAATTGAATTTCCCGATGAAATGTCGCCGGATGAAATTAAATCCGTATTGCGTCAGAAATTCCCGCAACCCCAAGCCGCCGAACAACCCCAAAAACATCCAGAAAACATAGGTTTTGCTGGGGATAAAGCACGCGCTTTCGGTCAGGCGCTATCGGGCGGTGCTGTACCGTTTGGTAATGTAATAACGTCAGGCATTGCCGCAGGAGCTATGGCCCCATTTACGGACTTGACATTTAAACAGCTTTACGAACAAGCGCAAGCCGATACGAAGGCAACGCAAGAAGCTTACCCCGGAACGACATTAGCCGGGAACGTGGCGGGCATAGCGTCAACGCTGCCTATGGCTTCCGCTAAGGCCCTATTTGGAACAACCGCCGCAAAAGATGGCGTCAGAGGTGCAATCAATGCAATCCCCGCAGGACTTTCCGCCCTTGGTAATTTTGTTAGGGGTGGCAAGGTTGCAAAAGACGCAGGAACCTTGGCAAAGGCCGGAAATCTCGCCTTACAATCTGTTAAAGGTGCAGCTGTGGCCGCTCCGACTGCCGGATTATACGCGGCGGGTGAAGCAGACGCCGGACAGCGTATGGAAGCATTTAAATCCGGTGCTGGGATGGGCGCTGGTGTTGGCGCTGCCCTCCCTGTTGCTGGCGCTGCGCTAGGGGCTGCTGCGGCTGGCTCTGGCCGTATCTGGAAGGGTTTTAAAGCCCGTGACGTTGAAGCATTAGAAGCCGCAGGGCAGGCTATTAAAGACCGTTCAAGTGCTGCCTATCAGGCCATGCGGGATAGCGGCGCAACTTTTAAACCGGGCGCAACAAACCTTATAATTCAGAAAATGCAAAACCAATTGAAGGAAGACGGCATACTTAATCCGCGCCTTCATAGAAAAACGGTTGAACTGTTCGAAGATTTTAAACAAGAAGCCCTAGACCAGAACATTACTCTTGAGGGCCTTGACCAATGGCGTCAATTGTTCGGTCATGTTGCTGGCGAGTTTTCCGACAAGGTAAACGCTCGTAAGGCGTCAATATTGAAATCTGCCCTTGATGACGCCATGAACGAATTGCCCGAAGAAGCCTTCTCGGCGGGTGGCCCGGAAGCCTTAACGGCACTTCGCACGGCAAGGCAGGAATGGGCGCGGCAGTCTAAATTTAACGCTGTGGCCGATATTATCGAAGGCTCGGCAGGCGATGCGAATAAGTTAAAACGCGACCTTGAGAAGTTCAGACTTAACCCGAAAAAAACGCGCGGTTGGTCAAAAGATGAACTCGCGGCCCTAAAAGCAGCATCATCGCAAACCACTGGCGAGGGAATTTTAAAGGCCATGGGCAAGTTTGGGTTCGACCTTGGCTCTGGCCGCGCAGTTGGAAATACTGCGCTTCCCGTAATCGGAGGGTTAGGCGCTGGCCTTGGTAGCGGTTTGGGGCTTGGCGTTGCGGTCCCCGTTGTCGGCACTGCTGCGCGTGTTGGTCAAAAAATGATGGCCCGCGCTAGTGCTGATGATTTGTTGAAAGTTATAGAAGGCGGGGGACAATTAACTATGAAAATGGTTAATGAATTGCCCCCTGCTGAAAAAAACAATCTTCTTTCCCGTGTGCTTCAAATGTCCCCGGGGAAGTCTGGTTTAATGGTGCCTGATAAGGTCAGCCGCTAGCCAACCCGAAATAAATACGCTATTATAGCGTATCCCTGCCGATACCGCGCTTACAGCATGGTGGCATACATGAAAACCGAGGTTTTTGT
>CAZTIN010000052.1:0-5209 GCA_964613525.1 uncultured Candidatus Saccharibacteria bacterium | reverse complement strand
AAACAACACTCGCCTATCATGGTGAGTAGGAGGATGCATGTCTTATCACGAATTTTTAAAGAAAAAATCAATCATACAGCCCCCGACGGGGTTAGAAAATGTCCCGCATTTAAAGGATGGTCTATTTGATTTTCAGCACGACATTGTGCAATGGTCATGTCGCCGTGGCAGGTCGGCATTGTTTGCTGGTACAGGAATGGGCAAATCGTTTATGGAGCTTTCATGGGCGAATGCTCTATACGAAGCTACGGGCGAGCGGACCATCATTTTTACCCCGCTGGCGGTTGCAGCTCAAATGAAACGAGAAGCCGATAAATTCGGGATTGACTGCGCCCACGTTCATAAAATGGACGATAGCAATAAGCCTATTCTGATAACAAACTATCAGAAACTCGATTATTTTGATCTGTCTAAATTTTCCGGGGTAGTCCTAGATGAAAGCTCAATCCTTAAAAACCAATCAGGGCACTACAGAACTCGCCTGATTGACGAATGCAAGCAGATACCATATCGGCTTGCGGCCACCGCTACACCATCACCGAATGATTACATGGAGCTTGGCAACCATTCCGAATTTACGGGCATAATGTCGTACACAGATATGCTATCTACGTTCTTTGTCCACGACGCGGCAAAAACGCAAGATTGGCGGTTGAAAGGCCACGCCGAAGAGGCTTTCTGGAAGTGGATGGCATCTTGGTCAGTCATGTTACAAAGCCCATCAGATCTGGGTTATGACGGATCAAAATATGTTCTCCCTAAATTGCACCAGATACAGCATACAGTAGGAGTTGAATACAAGCCTAACATTGAAACTGGTATGCTATTCCCTATGGAGGCGCAAAGCCTCGGGGAGCGTCTTGGTGCCCGCCGTGCGACAATCAATGAACGTGTTAAACGGGCCGCTGATATCGTGGCGGAAAAACCAAATGATATATGGGTTGTATGGTGCAATCTGAATGATGAAAGCGCAGCATTGGCCCAAGCTATACCCGGTGCGGTGGAAATTGTCGGCAGTATGTCGGAGGATAAAAAAGAAGATATCCTTGAGCAATTCGCGCTTGGCAATATTACAAAGCTTATCAGCAAGCCATCCCTAACCGGATTCGGCATGAACTGGCAGCATTGCAATAACACGGTTTTCGTTGGCCTCAATGATAGCTTTGAACAGATTTACCAAGCCATACGCCGTTTCTACCGTTTTGGGCAAAAGAACGAAGTCTACGCCCATTTCATCGCGTCTGAAATTGAGGGGGCTGTTGTCGCCAATATCAAACGTAAAGAGCAACAGTGCCAGCACATGACGGCGCAGATGATTAAGCACATGGCCGATTTAAACGCCGTAAATATCCGCGGCGCGGCTCGCGAAACTATGGATTATGTACCAACGCAAAAAATGGAGATGCCCAAATGGATCTGAAAGCAATAAACCAAGTTGTAACCGATGACTACGCAATTTATGAAGGCGATAGCTGTGAAATTATGCCCGGATTGCCGGAAAACTCTATTGGGTTTTCAATTCATAGCCCGCCTTTTGAGGGACTTTATAAGTTTTCCAACTCAGACAGGGATGTTAGCAATTCCGAAGGCGATGATTTCTACGCGCACTATGGGTTTATTATTGATGAGCTTTACCGAATGACCAAGCCTGGGCGCATAGCCGCCGTGCATGTTATGCAGCTGCCGACAAGCATCACCCGCAATGGCTTTATTGGTATGCGGGATTTTCGCGGCGAGGTAGTGCGCGAATTTCAAAAGCGCGGATGGTACTTTCATTCCGAGGTCTGTATCTGGAAAGACCCCGTAGTGGCGCAGCAGCGCACCAAGTCAATCCGCTTACTGCATAAGCAAATGGAGAAGGACAGCACGATAAGCGGGCAGGGTTTGGCAGACTATATATTGGCATTCCGCAAGCCGGGAAAAAACGAGGAACCTGTGCAAGGCAAGCTTGAATATTACATTGGCGAAGGAAATGCACCCGAGCCTATTGAAAGCAAATTGAAGCGTCAATCCCGCGAAGAAGCTGAACGCTGGTATTCAATCGAGGTATGGCAGAGATACGCCAGCCCTGTATGGATGGATATCAATCAGTCCAGAACACTCCAATATCGCGGGGGCAGGGATGAGAAGGACGAACAGCATATAAGCCCACTGCAATTAGATGTAATCGAGAGATGCATTCATTTATGGAGCAATCCCGGCGATATCGTATTTACACCGTTCATGGGCATAGGGAGCGAAGTTTACGGCGCTGTGGAGATGGGCCGTAAAGGTATTGGCATTGAATTAAAGCCGACCTATTTCGCGCAGGCAGTCAGGAACCTTGACGGGTTGAAATCAAAAACAGGAGGCCTGTTTGCCAATGCTTAACCCGCATCAAAGTCACCCGCACGAAATAGGAGAGAGAAATGGCAAATAATAGAATGTATCTGACTATGGGCCGTTCGCAGGTACTTATAGCGAAAGGCTGGGGGCCGGGGCAGTGGCAGGTTTTTGATCGTGATACCTTGGCCGAAAGACTCCAAGCCATGTTTCAATCGGAAACCTGCGGGGATCATTACGCTGGTCACTGCTGCGTTGATTACAAAATCGAATATGAAGATATGGGACCTAATGTCGACCTGATAGCCGCAGCTCCTGAAATGCTTGCTGCGCTGGAAATAGCCCAACATTGGGGTTACGGACAGCCGCCATCATTAAAGGATGAAGAAATTGTCCGCGCTGCAATCGCAAAAGCAAGGGGAGCAAAATGAAAATCTATAAACGCGCCGAGTTTTTAAAGCTGCCGGAGGGCACGATATTCTCGCAAGGAGAGCGTTGGTGTTTTTACGGCCTTCAAGTCAAAGGCGAAACGTTGGGCAATGATTTTATTGAACGAAGCCTGATCGATATACGCTCAGAAGGATGCGAGGACTGGTCGGAGAAGTTGGAAGAGATGCTTGCTGATGGCACAAGTTATCCTATCGATGACGCATACGGACGCGATGGTCTTTTTGAAGATGATGCGCTGTTTTTAGTGTACGAGAAATCCGACCTTGAGGAACTGAAGAATGTGATAAACGCAGCTTTGGAGGCAGTAGAATGACCGCGCAAGAAATCCTGAAAATGATTGAGAGCGTTGACCCTGCGGATACGGCGAAGCTGGATGAGATTGATGCGAGGGTGTGGTGCTATCTCAACGAGAAAACATTTATCGGAAAAGATAGCTCTGGTTTTTATGTGTGGGACTCGTCTAACGATTTTCGTTTCAAAGAAGTAATAGATGGGAAAATAACCCAGGCATCAAAATCCATTTGCGGAGATGGGGGTCACAGCTTCTGTCCAGAGCCTGTGGTTAAAAAATATACCCGCAGCCGCGACACATTGAAGGCGATTAGACCGGAGGGGTGGGAGTGGGACATGATGTGGAATGAAACCGTTCAGTATTACGGCGCGGGATCGGGCTTTGAGGTGTGGTCCCCTGCTAATCCCGCACTGCCCACCGAAGAACTAGCCGAACTCCACGCCATAATTCAGGCTATAGATTACGAGATGGCGGCCAGCACCCCAAAATAGCAACAATATTACGCGCAATTCCGTTTACGTCATGGATAATCCAGATTAGTATAGTTTTAAGGTTAACGAATGGAGACACAAATGACATACTGGAAATACACTCACAGGCTGCGCTTTACCTTTAACCGCCGCCCCTTTTAAGCCCATGCGCTACTTCGCAAAACTCCGCCAGAAATTCATCCGCGACCATCTTAAAAAGCACGGGTATATAAACCGCGCTGACATCATGGATGAGTTTGACGTTTCGATATGCCAAGCAAGCCTCGATCTGGCGAAATTCCGCAAGGCAAATAGAAAAGAGATTTCCTATAACTTCAAAACCAAACGCTACGAGGCAAAAAAATGATCTGGACCGATAAACAAAAGAAAGAATTCATCGACCTGACACCACAGCAGGAGGACGCCATCGTTGAGCGCCTGGATAGGCTGATCGCGCTGATTGAATATTTGCTCCTTAACAACAGCAAGGAGGCGTGATGCTGAACCCGGAAGATGCTGTCAAGGCGGCGTTTAGCTCAAAAAGAGGGCAAATGGTCCTGTACTATAATACAGAAGATCACGACGGACTTCAGCTTGTAGCAAAAGTGCATCATGAGCTTGGTTGCGCGAACCGCCCAATATCGTCAATGCAATCGGCGCTCTGGCATATGTACCTGAACGGGCTGATTACGTTCGTGCAGAAAAAAGAAGGCACCCATTTTAAATATTACTTCGTGAGGACAAAATGAGCGATTTACACAAAGACCTGAAGAACCTACGCGCCAGCATGGTATCGCTGCTTGAAAAGCACGAGACAGAAATCACCAATACCCATGCGATGCTCGGCGGGTCCGGGACGTGGGTCAAGATCCACCTGATGGACGAATTGAAAGGTGCCGTCGAGGCGCTGGACGATGCTATCGACACCTATGAGAATGCAAACGACATAGGCGAATAAGCGCCGCCTGAGCCAGCGGAACTGAGCGATTTTGACGAGCATGGCCTGACGATGAGATCGCAAGGCGTTAAAACGGGGAGGACGTTATGAAAGGCACGATACGCTATATAATCCTGGACGGTATTACGCTGCTCGGCATGATTGTCGTCGGCTGGGTGTTGATGGTTCTGGCTTATGGGGTGTTCGGATGAGATCCCACGTATTTATTTTGGGCGCAGCCTTAGGCATGATCGCTACCATTGCGGCCTATCATCTCGCCCCGCCAGCCTGTGCTGGCGCACCGATTATCGTCCACCAGCCCAGCGGCCCGCCCATGAACAACGCCGAATACCTCGGCAAACGCCCCACGGCGGCTGACATATGCGGAGAGCCGGGATGTCTTGGCCAAATTGCCCCTGCTGCTGGCGGTTCGCCTGTGGAGCCGGGCGGTTACGACGCTAACGGCAACCCGGTGGACAAGATGGTGAACTGCTCGTCGGTGATGATGCACAAGATCAGGCAGACCGGGGACGTTATGCGGACGTGTGTTGTTGAATAATTAATCACTCACAAAAGGAACGAGAAAATGACCCTTACTAAATTTCTGGACAAGCACAAAATTAAATACACGGTCTGCGCCGAAGGAAAAGTGACCGTCGGCGGCGACATCTGCCTCAGTTCCGTGACCAGCATCCCCGAGGGCTTCAACCCCACCGTCGGCGGCGGCCTCTACCTCAG
>CAZTIN010000051.1:0-5253 GCA_964613525.1 uncultured Candidatus Saccharibacteria bacterium | reverse complement strand
TACCTATCGTCCACAAGTATGGGGGCTGTGGAATGTTACATGGGGCCCAGGCATTGCCGGTACGCCAAACCTCGTTCAAAACGGCTATGGAACGCTTACTAATTCATCAGGTATTCCAGCCTCAACTCTATCGTATGAATGGGACACGACTACCGTATATTTATATATTACAAAGGGTGCAATTCCCCCTGGTGCGCCGTCAAGTACTATTGGCACAACTGCGACGCTAACAACCTATGTTTTTGCTGATGATTTTCAGGAGGTTAGTTATGAATAATATGTGGTATCATGTGTACAAAGGCCCGAGCCATACCGCTGGGCTATTTTAATTGGAGACAATAATAGATGGACAGTAAAGGCGCATTAGCTGAACTCAAAGCCTTCCAGGGCTCCCGTAAGGGCGCTGGTGATTACCAGAGTCAATTTCAACAAGAGTTAGGTGTCGGTGATGCTCAGTCACGGGCAAATGATATTCGTACTCAACTCAGACAGACAGAACAGGCGCTTAAAGGTGTTGGCAGCTCTGTTGCTGGCCGTACTCGCGGTAACCTTGTTACCGAGGCACAGCGTGCACGCTTGGTTGGGCTTGAACGCGCACCTATCGCTGAGGAGATGGGGACATTGCAGGGTGCATTTTCTGATGAACAACAGAACTACCGTGACCTCCTCGGTCAGGCAACAACCCGCGCAGGTCAGGCATATCAGACAGATGCAGATAGACAGGCCGCACTTGAATCTACTTACGCAAAACTCTATCAACAAGAACAGGATAGGGCCGCAGCAGAAAAGTGGCAAAGAGAATTTGAAGAAAGCCAACGCCAATTTGCCGAACAGATGGCTGAGTCTCGCCGGACTGCTGATGCGACAAGGGCAAGTTTGGCTAGTCTATATCAGCCGCAATATAGTCCGACTCCACAGCCTGCACAACCAGCAAGGCCGACACCTGTTCCAAAGCTTAATGCGCCAGGTATTGCATCGGCATCTAACATATCAAATGCTTCTAGGGGCGGCTATTTCGCTGATCTTGGCAAGAATATCAGTCAAGGTTGGCAGAATGTTGCTAAATATGGCCCACTAGCGCTATTTGGAAAGGGGACATTATTCTAATGGATCAACAACCATTTGAAAATGATTATATGCGACGTGTTCGCGAACAGCAGGCAAAGGCTCAGGCCGAAGAATCTAATCCATTCCGCAAATTACTTAATTTCCTACCAGGTGGATCTATCCTAGATAAGGCAACTCGTAGTTCAGCTGTTCCTATTACAGGTGGTGATGTTGCAGCTGAAGCGGCTCTATCTCTTGTTCCGTTCGGACTAGGGAAGGCATTCAAGGCGGTAAAAGGTGCACGATCACTCTCTAAGGGTGCTGATATTCTCGGTCGTGCTCCAAAGACAGTGACTCCACGTCCAGGAATGCTGCAGAAAATTGGTACATCGCTCGAAGATAAGGGGCAGCGTCTATTGGGTACACAAGCTAATCTAACACGTGCTGAAGGTCGCAAGATAGGCGCATTGCCATCCGATGTACTGGGTTCAATTAATAAACGTACTGGACTGACAAAACTCGATGATATGGCACAAGTAGCTAGGGGGGTTACAGGAAGTGAGGGCGCATTCAGCGAACTTACCCGCAACGCTATTGGAAACATCCCCGGCGTAGACATTGGAGACCTTCGTAAGGTCGGTTCTGAGATTCTTGAAAATAAAGCCCCACTAATCACGGGACGTCAAAAAGATTCTCTACTTGCAAGCTTTAAGAATAGTGGTGTAGCCGCACGAGGTGGATCAGCTGGATCACTTAGCCCGCTTGCTAATCCACTTGATGCGCTAGACATGTCGCAAAATTTTCGTGCAATGGCCAGCGACATAAAAAAGAGTGCGACTGTTAGTGCTAAAGATAAACAACTTGCTAGCGTCTATAATGACTTGGCAAAACACATTGAAAATACCCTCTATAAGTCACCTGGTATTGAAGAGGGTCTAAAACTAGCTGCGCCTGATAGGGCACGTGATTTGCTTGCAGCTGCAGCTAATGCTCCTACCAAAGCGCAATCGCAGGCATATAAAAAGCTCGCTAATGAGATTGGTAATATTAAAGATGTTAAGACTCTTCGGTCTGCACAAAAGGACTTCGTTGATCTTAGTAAAATTGATGAAGCTACCGCAAGAGCTGCTAGTGGTGCAGGTGCACAGCTAGGAGATCAAGCGCAAGGACTTGGCAAGCTAGTACAGCGTCCTACTAATATAGTGGCTCTCCCGCTCAATGCTGCGACACCTGCAGTTGGCGGATTTATGTCAAAAGCTGGCCGTATGCTTCAGGGAACTGCGCCTGGTGGCCAGGGTGCTATTGGACGTGCACTGTCTAGTCCTGCCGCAAAATTCCTACTGCCGCAAGCTGGTGTACGCGCTGGTGCAGACATTCTTGGTATTCGGAGCGATACAGCGGCCGCTGGAGCGCCAACTGGTGCGCAGACACAGGAGGAACTAGCAGGAATGGGCGGTATAGACGCCGCATCATTATTGGGTGGTCAGGCCGAGCCATCGAGTATGTACTCTCGTGAAGCCGCAGCCCAGGATATACAGAATGACCTACAGGCTACTGGCGGTGAAAACATGGAAAAATATCTTAAACTCTATGAGTTTATGAATCCACAAGATACGAAGAAAGAAAAACAAGCTTCAGTCAAAGAGTTCTCACAGGCTCAAGGTGGTCTGAGTGGTGTTGAGCAAATAGCTCAAATGCTGCAGCAAAACCCTAATTTACTAGCTCAATCTACGGTACCAGGCCAAAACCTGCCTATCATAGGTGGCCTAGTCAGTAATCTGGCAGGTACTGGAGAATATAACGCACTTACAAACAACGTACTAAACAGCTTAGCACGTCTTAATACTGGTGCGAGCATGCCTGCGAGCGAAGAGGCATTCTATCGTCGTCTACTTCCTGCTGCTGGTGACAGCCAAGAGACGGTACAGCAAAAGCTTGCGCAATTGCAACAAGCTTTTCAACCGTTTACCGCTGGTTATTAATCTTTAACGATAAGTTTAGCGACCTTAGCGCCCTCGGCCATTATTTCGGCCCAGTTAAGGTCAATATCCTTGCCTTCTTCAATATTGTTGCGCTGTGCGATACGGCCAACAATACGTGAATACATGAAATTGCGGGCAGCTTCCGCCTGTTCGACAAGAGCCTGCAATGATGCAATTTCTAATATTTCCGTCTCATTTAGATCAAATGAGGTAGTCCCTGCTGGGGCTGCTTTCTTTAACAGTTCTTCTTTTTTGCTACTCATATTTAGTTTCCTCTACTAGTCCTTGTTTAATGGCGTTATGTTTACCAAAGGCTTCAATATACCCTTGATTTACTTCACCATGATTATACTTCTGTTCAATATCTCGTGCATATTTATCACGCATCTCTAGGCGGACAAACTCACGGTGACGTGGGTGTTCACGGTTGCCAGTTTCTGATGGTTTCCCGTCAACAAAGACCCCATCACGTACTTGCCCAATGATACGCCTATTATTCATTAGACGTATTTTACTCCCGTATCAGATTCGGCACTAGGCAGGTCTGAACTATCTGGGCTTGGTGATACACCTGGGAATGGATTATAATTTGGATCTTGTGCTAATTCCTTGCGAAGCATCTCAGACTCGCTAATCGTATCCTTTAGCCCACTGATTTCTGGATCGGCAAAATCAGCACCAACAAATCCTATAGGCGCTTCGATGGTATCCTTGTCTTCACGCAAACTCATAAAGTGCGCTATCTCTTCTGGTGTGCCTTGGTATTCTGTGTCGTCTTTAAAGATTCTCATATTATTTTCTCGTAGCCATCATGTTTAGCATAGTGTCATTCGCATCATCAGAGAAAGTAATCGTAACCGTAGTAGTAATCAACTGGCTAGCAACAGACGCGGCATTACGGACGACTTCTTTAATGACTAGGGCTGGATCAATAATGCCTTCTTTACGAAGATCTATTGGTTGCTCGGTCATATTACGTAGATTATATCCATAACCAAACTTGCTGTTTAGCACTTGGCCAAGGCGATATTCAGCTTTTTCACCCGCGTTTTTCATCAGTTCGATGAATGGCTGCTGCAATGCATCATCAAATGGTGTTCCTGTGACACGTGCCAGTGTTGTACCGCCGCCTGGCACTGTTCCTTCACGTCGGGCAGCCTGTAACGCACAGACAGCATCGTCAATACGCAATCGTAGTTCTTCTCGGTCGACATCGGTTGGTGCGCCTACTTTGACAATTCCTACTTTTCCTTTAAGTCGTGAAATACGATCTTTAATGACGGTCGTAGTGATAGCGGCAGATTCAGCCTTTAATTGGCCCTCAAGTTCTTCAAGACGACTGTTGATAGCTTGCTGTTCGCCTGCACCGTTAATAATAGTAGTACTTAGCTCTTCAACAACGACACGGCCTGCAGCACCCAAATAATCTAGTGTAAAGTTTTGCGCCCCTTCACCTTGCTGATAGACGCGGCCACCTGTCAATACGGCAATATCATCGAGAACGATTGATTTCATGCCTGCAGTAGCCGGAATACCTGCAACTGTTGCTGTAATGATCTTATCGCCACGCTGCTTAACAAGAAATTCTAAGGCATCATGGATAATCTCACCAAGTACAAGCACCTCTGTGTGTCCAGCGCCACGAATCTTATTAATAATAGTTGCCATTTCACGAGCATCGGAAATAACCTTATCTACAAGAAGAATCGGCACATTTTCAAAGTCTGAACTAAGGCTGCCACCATCTTTAACGAGGCGAACGTCCGTGAAGCCTTTTCGCATGTAAAAGCCATCAATCACTTCGGCATAGACACCAAGGCCCGAATGTTCTTCAACAGTCACGCCGCCTTCATCGCCGACTTCTTTAACTGTGCTAGCTAGTAATTCGGCAATAGCGTCATCACCACTTGATACCCTGGCTACCGACAATAAGTCTTCTTCGCTCAGTTCATCCTTTACAGAGTCAATATACGCAAGTGCCTTTTGTGCAGTTTCATCAATCATACGGGCTACTTCCATCTGGTTATGACCAGAGGCGATAAGTTTACGCCCAGCCATATACAGGTGATAGGTAAGGATCGTTACTGCCGTTGTACCGTCACCGGCGATAGCGTTGTTCTTCTTCGAGGCTTGCAGTACTGTTTTAGCTGCAATATTAGCAGTTCGATCAGCGAGTGTTACTTTATCGAGATTCGTTACACCGTCTCGTGAAATCTTAGCTGCC
>CAZTIN010000050.1:0-5254 GCA_964613525.1 uncultured Candidatus Saccharibacteria bacterium | reverse complement strand
TTCAAGACGCAGGCATCGTACAAAAAGTACGCGGAAAGAGATACAATGAACGTGTAAAGTCAATACTTAAACAGAAGAATAGTAATCTAAAGTAAATCGCTCGTCGAACAGAAATAGAAAAGCTTAAGAAGCTAGGTAAGATCAAGCCACGCACATACCGCGGCAGATCATCTTAATTCTATAATGAATAAAGTGTTATCTTCAGAAATAGAAATAACATCCATGAGTAAAGGGAAGGTTCCAAGCCTTCCTTTTGCTGTTGTTAAAGATAAAATACTGGGTAAAAAGTATTCTTTGTCTTTAGTTTTCGCTACAAAAAAAATTGCGCAAGAATTAAATATCAGAATGCGTCAGAAAGATTATGTTCCAAACATTTTATCTTTCCCTTATTCAAAAGAAAGCGGTGAAATTTTAATACATTTACCTACTGCGAAAAAACAAGCTCCTGATTTTGACATGAACTTTGAAAAATATCTTTTATTTTTATTTATCCACGGGTGCTTACATTTGAAAGGAATGGAACATAGTAGTACAATGGATCAAAAGGAGAAAAAGTTACTGGAATTTTTCTCTCCTCTTTTGAGTAATAAAAATGTTAGGTAGTAGGAACAAACAGGAATTTAGTATTGGCATAGACATTGGTACTCATATGTCTAGGGCAATTGCTGTTCGTAAGAACGATGAATCTGCTCTACCTGAAATCGTAGCTGTTGCAATGACAGAATCCAAAGGACTGCGTAGCGGCTATATTACTCACATGCCTTCAGCTAAAGAAACTCTTGGAGTATTACTCCATCAACTAAAAGAACAAGCTGGTATCGATGTCAAAAAAGCCAATGTATCCATTGGCGGTATTAGTATTACTTCTGTTATTTCTAGTGGCGAGACTATAGTTAGCAGAGCTGACGGTATAATAACTCAGATAGACATTGATAAAGTTACTGCCGAAGCTTATAAAAAAATAGACTTAACTAATCGTGAAGTTTTATACACATTGCCTATACTTTATAAAATAGATGGCAAGGAAGTCTTAGGTAGGCCTATCGGTATGCGCGGATCTAAAATATTTGCGCAAGTTTTCTTTGTTGTTTGTTTAGCTCAGCATCTATCTGACTTAGTAGACCTGTTTACTGAGAAAGGTATTGAAGTTGAAAAAATAGTAGCTTCACCTATCGCAGCTGCTCATATTGCACTATCCGAAAACCAAAAACAAAATGGAACAATGTTAGCAAACATTGGCGCTGAAACAGTATCTATTGTAGTTTATGAAAAAGGTTTACCACTATCACTCCAAGTATTCCCTATTGGTGGTGCTGATTTTACGAAAGACATTGCTCTTGGTCTTAAAATTCCAATAGAAGAAGCCGAGCAAGTTAAAATGGGTCGTTCACAAGGTGCTCATTCAGAAAGAAAGCTTGGCGAAATAATTGAAGCGCGTCTACGTGATGTTTTTGAAATACTAGAAAAACATCTAAAGAAGATTAACCGCGATGCACTCTTGCCAGCTGGAATAGTTATTACTGGTGGAGGCTCACACATTTCACAAATAGAATCACTGGCTAGAAATATTTTAAAGCTTCCATGTCGCACAGGTATACCGGAACATTTACTCCAAATGAAACCACGCATTCGTGACGTATCTTGGATAGTAGCTTATGGACTTGCAGTATATAAAGAAGAAAATGAGTCTCATAAAATAAAATCGTCAAGTAGCAATATAAATTTATCTAAAAAAATCAGCTCTTTCTTCCATGATTTGATGCCATAGAGGTGTAAAACCTATATTTGGCAAAAATACTTAATTTTGGTATAGTTTCCTTGTTATACATTAATTATACAGAAAGTATGCCAAAGGTTGACACACCCATAGAAACGTTTGCTCGTATTAAAGTCATAGGTATAGGAGGTTCTGGCGCGAATGCTCTTAACCATATGATGGAATCCAAAGTCAAAGGAGTCGAATTCATAGTAATGAATACTGATACTCAGGACTTACATAAATCTCTAGCTGAAAAGAAAATACATCTCGGGAAGAATCTTACCCGTGGACTTGGTGCTGGTATGAATCCAGACGTTGGACGCAAAGCTGCTGAAGAAACAAAAGCTGAAATCCAAGATGCGGTCAAAGGTGCTGATATGGTTTTCATTGCCTGCGGTATGGGTGGAGGCACTGGAACAGGCGCAAGTCCTATAATTGCAGCTAGTGCAAAAGAACAAGGCATACTAACTGTAGCTGTAGTTACTAAACCATTTCTATTTGAAGGTGCACAAAGAATGCGCCTAGCTGAAAAAGGTATCGCTGACCTTGAACAAGAAGTAGATGCTATCATTATAATACCTAACGAACGAATACTATCTGTTGCACCTAAAGATACTTCTGTAAAAGACGCATTTATGATGTGTGATGAAGTGTTGCGTCAAGCTGTAGAAGGTATATCTGAGCTTATCACTACACCAGGTATGATCAACGTGGACTTTGCTGATATTCGTGCGGTTATGGCTAATGCTGGATCTGCTCTTATGGGTATTGGTAAAGCATCTGGCGAAGGACGCGCTAGTAAAGCTGCAATGGAAGCTATTAATTCACCGCTGCTTGACCTATCTATCTCAGGTGCCAAAGGTGTGCTTTTAGCTATTGCTGGTGGAGACGATATTTCTATTCACGAAGTTTCTGAAGCAGCTAACCTTATAACTCAGAACGTTGATAAAGAAGCTAAAGTTATCTTCGGTATGATAAGAGACAACAAGCTTAACAAGCATGAAATGCAAGTAACTCTTATCGCAACTGGTTTCCCTACTGACCTGCCAAAGAGAAATAATTCATTTACCATAAATAGACCGATAGTAGAAGAAATTAGACCAGTACTAAATGCGTACGATACACAAAATTCCCCTGCAGCACTAGCTTCAATGGAAGATACTACTCCTATTAAATCTGAATCTTCAAAAAAAGAACCTGACATAATAATAGACGACACAATAGAAGAAGATGCTGGATCCGACGACTGGTCATCAGTCCCAGCATTCCTAAGACGAAACAAACGTTAAAATAAATAAAACCACAGCCAAAACTGTGGTTTTATTTTATAGCCGTGTATATGATATAATCTCTCTTATGACAGACGAAAAGATATATGATTTGGTTATTATTGGTGGTGGTCCAGCAGGAGCAGCTGCGGCTGTTTATGCTGCTAGAAAACAACTACATTCTGCAATAGTAGTATCTGAATGGGGTGGGCAATCTCAAGTATCCGAAACTATTTACAACTGGATAGGAACCAAAGAATTATCAGGCTCTGAACTAGCTAACAATCTAAAAGACCACGCTCTTTCTTATCAGGGTGAATTCTTGGATTCATTCGATGGCCAAAAAGTTACAAAAGTTAGCAAAGAATCCGAAGGTATTTTTACAGTCGAAACAGATACAGGCAGCAAACTAAAAACAAAGTCAGTCTTAGCAGCTTCAGGTTCATCCAGAAAGAAATTACAGGCTGAAAATGCTGACATGTATGAGCACAAAGGCATTACATATTGTGCTAGTTGCGATGGTCCTATGTTTTCCGGAATGGATGTAATAGTTGTTGGTGGTGGTAATGCAGGGCTTGAATCCGCACTGCAACTTTCTGCATACTGTAAAACAGTAACAATAATACACCGCAACCCTGAATTCAAAGCTGACAAAATAACAGTTGAGAAAGCTTTAGCTATTCCAAATATCAAAGCCGTAATGAATGCTGATATTAAAAGAGTCGATGGCGAGAAATTTGTTAAATCTCTAACTTATCAAGACAAAATATCTGGTGAAGAAGTGACACTTGAAACTGGTGGAATATTCGTAGAGATAGGTCAGATTCCTAATTCTGATTTCCTAAAAGATGTTGTAGAAATGACACCACATGGCAACATAGTAGTTGACCCAATGAACCAAAGAACAAATGTGCTAGGCATCTGGTCAGCTGGTGACATTACCAACGGACGTTACCATCAGAACAATATTGCTGCAGGTGATGCAGTCAAAGCCCTAGAAGACATCTACACATTCATCCACACAGGCAAATAAAAACATACGGAGGCAAGACCTCCGTATGTTTTTATTAAGATTTCTTTATTATTTGTTCGAGCTCACGAAGCTGTTCGATGGTATTTACGCCTAATGCTTCTTCCGGAGAGATAGCAACTGATGCAATTCCGCCGTCTTCTGCGGCATATTTAACTAGGTCTGTTAGATAGTATTCGCCCTGTGCATTTTCATTCTTGATTTGTTCCAACTTTGTAAACAGCCAATCCTTCTTAAAGCAAAAATATGCTGGGTTAACTTCCCTAATCTCTTTCTCGTTATCTGTGGCGTCTTTGTATTCAACATTTTTTAGAATTTCCCCTTCATCACCACGCACGATACGCCCAAATGCTAGGAATGACTTATACCAGTCATCAAACCCAGGAACTGTAACTGTAGCCATAGTTAGATTTTTACCAGAATTTATATGAGTTTTAGCTAGGTTAGCTATCATAGCTCCTGTTATAGAAGGTTGGTCGCCATATAGCACCATAACGTGCTCTACGGCGTCCAAAACTGACCCTTGTGAGCATTTTACAGCATGTCCTGTACCAAGTTGCTCGTCTTGCACAGCATAGCCTACGCTGTCACCACAGTGACTCTGTACCAATTCTTTACCATAACCAACAACCAGAACAGGCTTGTTAATTATACCGCTATGCTTAACTGCATCTATTACATAGTCCACCATAGGACGGTCGTGGAATGGCACCAGAACCTTGGGAACATCGGCATTCATACGCTTGCCTTTACCGGCAGCGAGTATTACTACTTGGATATTTTCCATCCCAAAATAGTAGCAAATTTAGAGCTATTTTAAAAGACATTTTGACAAAATATACCCATATGGTATAAATACTAAAAATCAAACGTTATGGAACAAACAATTCAAATTTTCTTTAATAGATATAAAGTGCGAGGTATTTTATGCTCTATGGTAAGTCTAATTCTTGGGATATCAACAATATTCCTAACAACTATTCTTTTGGCTTTAAATCTAGAAAGTCCGGGAACAAATTTTTTAATATTTTTTATTCTAATATTTGGTTTTATCTTTTTTTCGTATCAAGCTATAGTTTTATTTGCATCTTATTACACAAAAACCTTAGACTGGGAAGATGCAGAATCTTTATTTAACCAAATAGGTAAAATTACGATAAAACTAATATCTATTAAAAATAGTTTTTCTATTAGCGG
>CAZTIN010000049.1:0-5488 GCA_964613525.1 uncultured Candidatus Saccharibacteria bacterium | reverse complement strand
TAGAAAATAATTATTGACCGCCTTACAGGTCTGTAATAATGTCAAGGTCTTGAAACAAAAGGAGAAATTACAAACCTTACAGAGTCATTACAAAGCCGTGTAAGGAAATATATGAACTAAATCAAGTATTTAACACAATCCTTACAGCATTACACCGTTTTTACGCAACCTTGCCTACATAAGCAGGGTTTTTTTATGCCTATAATATGCTCTTTATATATATATAATATTTTATATATATTTATTGTAATAGTGTAAGAGCACAATCAAATCAATAACTTATTCCATTACAAAGTCCTTACAGCCTTACAAAAGTCTGTAAGGAATTGGCCAATTTGGCCCTATTATTTAACATAAACAACAGTTTCACATTCAAAAATAATTCCTTTACAATCAAAAAAAACAAGCATAGCCTATCCCCTGACTGCGAAAAAAACACCTTTGGGGGAAAAATGAGCGATAATTTTGTCTCGAAATTCGTTACCGCGATAGTCAATGCGGGCATAATTCCAAAAAACATAGGCCATATAAGGGCCGCTGATAGGTTTGTCAGGATTGCCAGTGATACTGACAAGGGTGGCAAGCGATCAATTTCCTACTGGTTAAAGGTTGAGGGTGATTTTTCTTATGGATATGCGAAATGCTTTAAGACCGGATCGGAACTAAGGTTCAATTCCGCCATAGACGACCCTAATATGACGCGGGCCGACTTGGCACGGGTTAAGGCACTGTTACGCGCACGCAAGGCCGAGGAAGATATTCGAATAGCGGAGCGTTACGCTAAAATTGCCACCCGTGCGGTCCATAAGTGGGCCCTGTGCAGCCCCACTGGTTTGACCCCATATCTTTCCACCAAGGGTGTGGAACTTTTATCAGCCCGGATATACGGGGAAAGAACGCTGTTTATTCCCATATATGAAGACTTTGCCAGCCCTGCGCTTATTTCATGGCAAACAATCGAGGCGGATGGAATTAAGAAATTTCCCTTTGGCGGTAAAAAGGGATGGCATGTAATAGGGCAAATCGACCCTACCAAGCCGATTGTTATTTGCGAAGGATGGGCCACCGGCGCGTCTATACATATGGCGACCGGATTGGCGGTTGTCGTGGCCTTTGATGCCGGAAACCTATTGCCGGTATCCCGCGCGGTTAGAAAACACTATCACAACACTCCTATTGTAATCGCTGCGGATAATGATGAATCCGGCACGGGTCAAAAAGCAGCGGCAAAATGTCAGCAATCCGTTTCAAATGTTTCGATTGTTATGCCAAAAGAAATTGGGCATGATTTTAACGATCTTGAACCATCGGCTATATCTATAGCCTTTGGTATTCAGGAAGGCGGCGGGGATTCCCCCATAGGTGATTCGCAGTCATCAGGCGTTATTCCCGCCGCCGCTTCTTGGCAGAATAATATTATAACGGATGCCAAGGGCCGGATGGTCGCCACCAGTCTGCAAAATTCCATATTATATTTACTTTACCATAACGATTTTATTGGCGTGTTTGCCTATGATGAATTTAAGCAAGACACGATTTTGTTGCGTTGCCCGCCATGGGAAGAGGATGCCAAGTTTAAGGTTGAATCTGTATCGGACATTATAATTACAAAAACTGCGGCCACGCTGGAACGCTATGGTCTTTCTTGCACAATTGATAAAGCCGCCAAGGCTATTGACGTTGTAGCATGGGAAAACCGTTTCCACTCGGCGCGAGAATATCTATCAGCATTGGTTTGGGATGGAACGCCACGGTTGGAAACATTCTGCCAAGATTATTTTGGAACCAAAGAGGAAGCGCCGGAATATTGCGCCTTTGTTTTTAAGAAATGGCTAACCGCTTGCGTAAAACGCGTTATGGAGCCGGGCTGCAAATTTGACCATGTTTTGATTTTAGAAAGTCAGAAACAGGGCTTATACAAAAGTTCATTCCTTAAATCTTTAGCGACCTTCAATGGTGAAACATATCACACCGACAGCGTTAACATCGACGCAATGGACGATAAAGACACAACAATGATGATGCAGGGCAATCTAATTGTGGAATTGGCTGAATTATCCGGCAATTCTAAAAAAGAAGATGGCCAGATAAAAAACTGGATGACGCAAACGCAAGATGAACTGCGAATCCCATTTTCACGAAAAATAGTTAAGTACAAACGGCAGTTTGTTTTTGCTGCAACCACAAATGATTATGATTACTTGCGCGATCCATCTGGTCATCGCCGTTTCTGGCCAGTTACTATAGAAAAACCGATTGATGTGGATGAGATTGAAGCGATTAAGGGCCAGCTATGGGCGGAAGCGGTTCACTGGTATAAATCCAAACTTTATATTGGCCCTACGCCCGAAGAAAATGAACTAGCAAACATAGAGCGCGCCAAACGCCTGCAAACAGACGCATGGGAATATATTGTCATGGGTATCGTTAAAAAATTAGGATTGGATGAATTTAGGACAACTGACATTTTAGAAAGGATGGACTTAAAGACAACGGACAAAAACGATAGAACTATGCGGCGCATATCATCTATTTTAAAATCTAATGGATACAATAACGATCCGCAATGGGACAGATCATTGGGTAAAAGTGTTCGCGTTTGGTCAAAGGTGCAATGATGGATTTTTTTAAATTCGCGGGACTTAAAACCTGTAGAGATTATCAAGAAGATGCTTTTAACGCTGTTATCGGCGCGTTAAAGCGCAACGCGAATCCCGTTGTCTGTGCAGCCACTGGCACTGGTAAATCCATTATGATCGGCAGGCTTATTGAAAGGATAAAAAAAGCTAACCCTCAAGCGCGGATTATGATGGCGACCCACGTTGCGGAATTGATTGAACAGAACAAGTCAAAGCTGGAGTCATTATTGCCCCAAGCTGATATTGGAATTTATAGCGCGGGATTGGGTGAAAAAGATTACCACAATGAAATCGTGTTTGCCGGTATCCAGTCGATTTACAGAAACAAGAAATTGGGCCTGTTCAATGTCCTTATTGTTGATGAAGCCCACACCATAGGCCGCAAAGATGCCAGCATGTGGGCGGCGCTGATTGCAACACTTCGGGCCAGCAACCCCAACCTTATGATTGTTGGTTTTTCTGCCACGCCATTCCGCATGGATTCAGGAAGCCTGACGGATGGCGATGACGCTTTATTTGATGAAATAGTTTTTGACTACGGATTGGGCCGCGCCATTCAAGATGGTTATCTATGCCCTATAACGGCAAAATTTACAGAAACAAAATATAACATTGATGGCGTTGGAAAGGTTGCGGGTGAATACAACCTTAAACAACTTGAAGCCGTTACCAACGTTGATGAACTAACGCAAGCAGCCGTGGCGGAAATGATTGCCAAAGGTGCGGATCGAAAGTCATGGCTTATTTTCTGCAATGGTGTGGCGCACAGTTTTTCCATACGGGATGAAATCAGGCGGCATGTCATAACATGCGAAACCGTCACGGGCGAAACTCCAGACAATGAACGCGCAAGGATATTGGCCGGATTTAAGGATGGTAGCATTAGGGCCGTAACAAATAATGCGGTTTGGACCACGGGAATCGACGTTCCCGGCGTGGACCTAATCGGCATGTTTAGGCACACCATGTCAGGGGGGTTGCTTTTGCAAATGGCAGGGCGCGGAACCCGCGCTAGTATAGACCTATCGCCTTATGCAACCGCTAAAGAACGAAAGGCGGCGATTGCGTCAAGCAGCAAGCCAAATGTTTTGTTTATGGACTTCGCCAGAAATATTGAACGGCACGGATTTTTAGATCAAATCAAGGCAAAGGAAAAAGGTAAAAAAGTCGATGGCGTACCGCCCATGAAATCATGTCCGGACTGTTTTACTATATGCCACGCGGCGGCTAGGAAGTGTCCTGATTGCGGTTTCGAATTTCCCGTTAATACAGAAAGCAAAATATCAGACCTTTACCAAGGTCAAGTTATGGGAGGAGAGCCAGCGACAAAAGACGTTGATTGGGTAACATATTCTCCACACAATCTATCCCGTGAGGGGAAAATTCCATGTCTGCGGGTTAAATATGCCCATCCTGATGGAACCGAAACGGCAGAATATATTTGCTTGCAACATGAGGGATTTGCCGGAAAAAAGGCGCACAAGTGGTGGAAAGACAGAGACACCATTGGTGTAGATATTGCTGGAATGGAAGTGATAAAAATTTATGATGATGGTTATTGCAAATATTTAAAACAACCGAAGTCAATAACGGTTAAAAAGGATGGCAAATATGATCGGATCATAGCTTATCATGATTTATCACCGCCAGCGCCAGCCGGAATGATGGCTGCGCCCAAGGAAGATAAAACGGAAGAAGAAACTTTCGACATTCCTTGGTGATCGTATCCAAATCTTTCCATGATGGGAAAAGCTTTTTCTATGGCCTCTTGTGGGGTGTCCGCATAAACAACGTCCACCTTCCAGCCAAAACTGCCTGCTTGCTTTATGAAATCTTTTTGCTGCGTCGATAATGTTCCCTTATGTTTTTTTAACTCAATGAATTGATGATGGCTTGCGCCGATTAACAATAAATCGGGCGCACCGGGCAAAAGTCCAGCTAACTTTAAATTGGCCGCTTCCCTTGCATTGCGGGTGCCACCATTAGGGATGGCAAAAAACAAAAAGCGCGGATCATGTAGCTGTAATTTCCTTAAAAATGAACATAAGAAAATTTGAATATATGTTTCATCATTTTTTTTCATTATACGCCTAAGCAATGTTGCTTTTGTTTTAGTTTTGTTTTAGTGTCTGGTTAAGCGCGATAAAGGGCAGCGCGACAAGAAGCCCTAACTTAACAAAAGGAGCCATAACATGGCAAGCAAACTAAAGGCGGTTGATCCTAAAACCGCCGAACCATCCAAACCCAAGGTTTTGATTTTTGGCAAGCCTGGATCGGGTAAAACTTGGACAAGCCTAGACTTCCCCAAAGTTTATTATATCGACACCGAAGGCGGAGCCGATATGGAACACTACACAGATAAATTGAAGAAATCTGGCGGTGTTTATTTGGGTGTGGATCAAGGGTCTTTATCGTTCGAGACAATCCTTGATCAGGTCAAGGCTCTGGCGACAGAGAAGCACGAATATAAGACACTGGTAATTGATTCGGTGACAAAAGTTTTTGCCACTGAAATTGCTAATGAAGCGGAAAGATTGGGCGATAAAGATGCCTTTGGTGCATCCAAAAAGCCAGCCGTTTCATATATGCGCCAGCTTGTGTCTTGGCTTACTCGCCTAGATATGAACGTTATTCTAATCGCCCATGAAAAAGATTTATATGGTCTGGACGAAAAGAAACAGCGCAATATCATCGGCGTAACGTTTGACGCTTGGGACAAGCTGGAATATGAACTTCACCTATGCCTTAACATTTTCAAAATGGCAGGACAACATAAGGCCCGCGTGACTAAATCCCGGCTTACGGGCTTTAAAGATGCAGAAGTCTTTGAATGGTCCTATAACACCTTC
>CAZTIN010000048.1:0-5538 GCA_964613525.1 uncultured Candidatus Saccharibacteria bacterium | reverse complement strand
CCTGACGGAGTGTTCTTGTGAGTCCGATATCGGAACAAGTGGTAGCGGAGGCGGATATAGGTAAGATAGGTATGACTAGTAATAGTAGGAAGAGGAAGGAGGATTTAATTAATTTCATATAAAATGATTAATGGTAATATAACTAAATTATATTACAAAATCCCACTCAGGTCATACGTTGAAAAAACAACAAAATGTGTTATATTGCTAGTACTTGCGAGATCGTCTAAAGGTAGGACAGCGGTTTCTGGCACCGTTAATTGGGGTTCGAGTCCCTATCTCGCAGCAAATAAACATAAAAAGTAATTTATCCCCTAGGATAAATTACTTTTTATTTACGTATGTTATACTGGACCCATGGAGACAGACAAACATATAATTCAAAGCAACGGACTTTTAACCCTAAATGATATTTTAAACGCTTGCGAACTAAGATATGGTAAAAATGGTGAAATGATAGAACTATGTCAGCTATCAGAAGAACTTCGCCAAGGCATAGATGCACTGCAAAAATTCTCACGTATCGCTACTATTTACGGATCAGCTAGATTAACACCTGAAGACCCAAGCTATATTGCAGTTGAAAAACTAGCTTACGCTCTAGCTAAAGACCTGGGTTACGCTGTTCTTACAGGAGGAGGTGGTGGTATCATGGAAGCTGGAAACAAAGGTGCACAACAAGCAGGAGGGCACGCAATAGGGGCAACTATTCGTATCCCCAAAGAACAACATACTAATAAATACGTTACAGATGTAATTCCTTTTTACTATTTCTTTACTAGAAAAGTAGCACTCCGCTATTCAACAGAAATAGCTATTTATTGCCCTGGCGGATTTGGAACGTTTGACGAACTATTTGAAGTTTTAACTCTTATGCAGACAAACAAAATGAAGAAAATTCCAATAGTCCTGTTTGGTAGCGAATTCTGGAACCCATTAGATAAAGTAATCAAAGAAAACCTGGCTGATAAATATGAGACTATCTCACATGAGGATAGAAAACTATACGTAATAACAGACGACATAGAAACAGTCCTAGAAATGGCTTCAGCTATAGATATAAAAAATTCTGAACACCCAACACAAAATAGTATTCAATAATAAAAAGCGCTATGTTAGCGCTTTTTATTATTCATCATAGTTTTACAAAATGCAGTAAAAAGTGGATGAGGGTCCAGTGGTCTAGCTAAAAATTCTGGATGAAACTGACACGCTACAAAGAAAGGATGGTCTTTTTTGTTAAGTTCGACGATTTCACACAAGTTACCATCTGGAGATTTTCCAGAGAAAATCATTCCAGATTTTTCAAGCCTATCAACATAGTCATTGTTAACCTCATAACGGTGGCGATGTCTTTCTGTAATAGTAGCTTCTTTGTCGGTCTTTTTAAATTTACCAGCTGAAAGATATGCATTATAAGTCAATGTGCCTTTTTTAATAACGGCTTTATATGCACCAAGTCTCATTGTGCCGCCCATATTACCCTGCTTAATCTTGTCTTTCTGATCTTCCATTACAGTTACGACTAAATCTTTAGCTTTAGGATTCATTTCAAGAGTATTAGCATCTTTCAGGCCTAATACATTTCGAGCGTATTCTATAACTGCCAGCTGCATACCGTAGCAAAGCCCTAGGTAAGGTATTTTGTTCTTACGAGCGTATTCTATAGCTTTTATCTTACCTTCTATACCACGAGTACCAAATCCTCCTGGTACTAATATGCCATCATATTGAGATAGTTCTTTTACTAGTTTTGGATCATTTTCATACCTAGTGCCATTGATCCATGTTAATACAGGTTTAGCACCTGATGTATATGACGAATATTTAACTGCTTCTATTACAGATAGGTAGACATCAGAAAGCACAAAATCACCACTATTAAAATATTTACCAACAACTGCTATTTTTATTTCTTTTTTAGAATTTTTTGTTTTAGCGACAAAGTTTTTCCAGGCTCTGGAACCAATACCAGTTGACACAGGGCAAGTCAAATTCAAAGTATCACAAATAGTGTCAGACAAACCTTCTTTTTCAAAATTAGCTGGTATATCGTAAATGCTTGATACATCAGGAGCAGATATTATTCTACTTGCTGGAATATTGCAAAATACTGATAATTTTTCTTTACGAGTATCATCTAATTTTTCTTTAGATCTAGCTATTATGATGTCTGGTTGTATACCTGAGGCATTCAGCGTACGCACAGCGTGCTGAGTGGGCTTAGTCTTCATTTCACCTATTGTTCCAGGAGTTGGCAGATACGAAACCATGACAAAAAATACGTCCTGAGGATGTTTTATTTTCATCATTCTTGCAGCTTCCAAGAACAGCATATTTTGGTATTCACCAACAGTGCCGCCTATCTCAACTACGACAACATTTGCATTAGCTTTCTTGCCGGCGTTTTCAATACGGTCTATGACTTCGAGTGGTATATGCGGTACAACTTCTACGCATTTTCCTTTGTAGTACATTGCACGTTCTTTTTCTATTACAGACTTATATACCCTGCCAGTAGTCATGTAATTATCACTACCGATGCTTTTATTTAAGAATCTCTCGTAGTTACCCATGTCTTGGTCAGTTTCATAACCATCATCAAGAACAAATACTTCGCCATGTTCTATTGGATTCATAGTTCCAGCATCTACGTTAATATATGGGTCTATTTTTACAGCAGTAACAACCTGACCTCTGTCTTGCAGAATCTTTGCGATAGAAGAAGCAGCGACTCCTTTACCAACACCAGAGATGACGCCCCCGACAACAAAAATATAAACGGTATTTTGGGAGTAGATCTTCTTAGGCATACTTTATATTATTTCTTCAAATATTTAGAGACGGATGCAAAGCTAGATATGACACCTAATATGACTCCGGAGAATACAACTAGTACTGCTATCTCTATAATGTTAGTTATGTAATAAACGAATAGATCTACACCGAAAAATACTGTCAGAGAATCTCTCAAAAGATATGTAATTCCTAGGAATATTACGAGTGTTATAAGAGCAGCAACTAAGCTGTATACAATCTGAGCTATTATAAAAGGACCTCTTATATAAGCGCTACGTGCCCCGACTAGCCTCATGACTTCTATTTCTTCTTTCATTGTAAAAGTAGAAAGTTTAACAGTATTAAAAGTAACAAGTATAGCAATTATTATAAATATCAAAGTCAAAGTATAACCAAATTTTCTAACACCATCACGCAAAACAAGAATACGATCAATGATTTCTTTGTTTCTACTGAAATTAACTTTTGTAATAAAAGATTTGTGTTCTTCTATAAAAGTAGAATTCTGTTCAAGGGTGCTTATTATATTTTCATATTGCGCAGTATCTTTAGCGTGTATAACAAAAGATGCCGGTAAAGGATTATTACCTACTTCATCTAGTGCTTGGAGTGTTAGCTCATCACTAGCATGCCTTTCTTTAAAAATAACCAGAGCCTCTTCTTTAGAAATATACTGAACATCGGCTATTTCCGGCATGGCTTCAAGTTCTTTTTGAAGCATTTCTATTGTTATGTCTTCAGTATTTTCAGCTATATAGATAGTTACGTCTACACGTGATTCTATTGCTTTTAATGATGCATCAAGTAATGCTTGTGTAAAAAATAATCCTAGTATTACAGTCAAAGTAACAATAGTTACAGCAATAGAAGAAGCAGCTAACATTCCGCTACGCTTTACTAGAGAAAGACCCGCTTTTAGAACTCTTCTAAATGTTGTTTGATTCATAAGATATATTATACATGCATTTTACTAATATGGTGATGGTGATGTTTATCATCACGAACAACTTCTCCATTTTCTAAATGAACAAGGCGTTTTGCGTATTTCTCTGCTAACTCTGGTGTATGGGTTGTCATTACTATTGTTGTACCAAGCTCAGAGAGCTTCTTTAATACCTGCATAACACCATGAGCAGAATCTGGATCAAGAGATGAAGTAGGTTCGTCAGCCAACAATAATTCAGGCTGATGAATAATAGCTCGGGCAATTGCTAGGCGCTGCTTCTCTCCACCTGAAAGCTCTTCTGGGAAAGCATCAGCTTTGTGAGACAAAGATACAAGCTCTAGTACATGTGGGACATATTCTGCTATGTCTTCGTCACTATGATTCCCTATTTCCATAGCAAAAGCTACGTTTTCAAAAACTGTCTTATTTCTTATTAGTCTAAAATCTTGGAAAATAGTTCCGATTTTCCTACGTAGATCTATTATGTCTTTCTTAGAAAGAGAATGTATATCCTGAGATTCATAATAAATAGTCCCATCGGTTGGGGCTTCTTCGGCTATTATTAACTTCATTAGAGTTGTTTTACCCGAACCAGAGTGTCCAGTAATAGCGACAAACTCACCTGGTGAGATAGTTAGAGAGACTCCGCGTAAGGACTCAGAATCGCCTTTGTATATCTTGGTGACATTTGTTAAGTAGAGCATGGGTCTATTTTATCATAATGAGAGCTCTGCTTCAATAAAGTTATCAAGCTCCCCTGAGTTTAAAACATCGTCTGGGTTACTAGACTCTACGCCTGTTCTATGGTCTTTTACTAATTTATATGGGTGCAGAGTATAAGAGCGGATTTGTGAACCCCATTCATTATCGGTATTTTTAGAAACTGAGAGTTCTTCTATTTTTTCTTTATTAGACTTCTCAAGTTCTTTATATAGTTTACCTGATAGTAAAACAATAGCCTTTTGCCTATTTTGTTCCTGAGACCTTTCTTCTGAAACATGTACACTGATACCTGTCGGTACATGAGTTGCTCTTACCGCTGTTTCTCTTTTGTTAACATTTTGACCACCCGGACCGCTGGATTTCGTAAATTCAAATTCAATATCTTTAGTATCTATATTAAAAGGAGCTTTTTCAAGAACAGGTAAAACTTCTACCATAGCAAAGGATGTTTCCCTGGTGTTACCTGAATTAAATGGAGACAGTCTTACAAGCCTGTGTACACCTGACTCGTTTTTTAGTAGTCCATACGCTCCCTTACCTGCAATTTCAATACTGACATTACGGTACCCAGAATCTGTTTTGTGCTCATGTACTAGAACTGTATTAAAATTCTTACGACTAGCGTACTTAAAATACATATTCATAAGCATAGTTGTAAAATCTTCAGCATCGTCACCACCAGCTCCAGCATAAATAGTTATATTAGCATTGCTGGAATCATACTGTGCAAGACCTGCTTCTTCTTGCTTTAAATTATTGTATTTGGTAATTACGAGCTGAGCAGCGTCTTTGTCTTCCCAAAAACTACTCTCAGACATCTTGAATTCTATTTCTTTTAACTCGTCTCTTATTATGGATAGTGTGCGTCTCATAATGCCATTCTAACACAAAGGCAAAATTGAAAAAGGCTTCTTTTTATGTATAATAGACCAAGTAATATTTAGCCCTATTGCACATGTGTCGGGCGAATATTTATATAAATATTTTAGCCGTTATAGCTTAGTGGTAAAGCACTGTCTTGGTAAGACAGAGACCGTGAGTCCGATTCTCACTAACGGCTCTAGAAAAAT
>CAZTIN010000047.1:0-5560 GCA_964613525.1 uncultured Candidatus Saccharibacteria bacterium | reverse complement strand
TACTAGCCATCATAGATTCAGACTGAATGTCTTTCTTACTAGCTGACAACTTTACTCCTAGGAATATTGCAGCTGCAATTAATATTAAAATTATGATTGTTTTTGTATTCATACAATTATTATAATGTTATTTTAAGATAATGGAACCCCCTTCTTTGAGCTTTAAAATAAGCTCGGCTTTCTTAGTAAATTCATAACTTTCCACCTTGGACAGGTCACTAACGAAATCTGATTCTTGCGAATCCACACAAAACATAAGAGTAGTAGCGATAGGACCGAAATTAAGACTTTTCTTACTATTATCCGCAGAATATGTACCAAAACCATTATTACAGTCAGTATTAACACTGATTTTACCGTTAGTATTAAAGTCCAAGTAAAATTCTTCCGGCTTTTTAGGTTTGACTCCGTAACTATCAGAATAAATAGTTTCAACCCATTGCCATTTTTTCATTGTTAGGTTTAGCCTGTTTATGTCAACTTCGCCTTCAAAATCTTCCACGACTTGACCAAGCTGACCATTAATAACAGCAAACACTATAGACTTACCTACTGTAGGATAGTCAGTCATGGCTTGACCTGGTAACCTGTCTGCATACGCTACAACAAAATGGGAACTATCGTTAGGGCTAAGATATGTTCTTTGAGGTGAAATCCTGTCACCTATAAAAGCAGCGTCGATACTAGTAAACCCGCCGGCTGCGCCCAGATTAACTACAGCATAGTAGAATAATCCACTACCACCATTATCAGTAGTTATTAGGAATGCCGTGTCGCCTAGACCATCTTTGTTAAAATCCCCTACAACTTCGTTACCGAAATAACGTGTTATTATTTTAGCAGCAGAATTTGGTGATTGTTCTTCGGAATAGCCATTTTTCAGAGTTATAGCGCGTCCGTCTATAATATAAGTTCCGTTACGGGAATCTTTGTTTAATCCTAGATTTTGAACATCTGTATTTATATCTGTAGTTTTGTTACTAATAAAAAATACAAATATAAAAATTAAAATTACGAGACCTATTACAATTTTATTTTTCATACCGTAACATCATAACACATACAAAATAAAATCTGGGGATTGTGTCCCCAGATTTTATTATTTAGTAACCCTGCTCTTTCCAAAGAGCGCTATATAGACCAGTATTTTTCAATAACTCTTCATGGGTACCCTGTTCAACTATTTTACCTTTTTGTAGGACATATATTCTGTCCGCATGCATTACGGTAGATAGACGGTGTGCAACCAAGACTGTAATACGCTGATTCCTATCGAGAGATTTGATGGCTTCAGTTATGGATTCTTCCGTAATAGAATCCAGCGCTGAAGTAGCTTCGTCAAAAATAAGGACGTCCGGTTTACGAATCAGGGCGCGAGCTATAGCTATGCGCTGTTTCTCGCCGCCGGATAGCTTGATACCATTCTCACCTATTTTAGTATGTATACCGTCAGTTGTGCGCTCTAATATACTATCCCCGGCTGCTTCTCTTAACGCTGCCATACAGTCATGAACGCTGGCTTCAATATTAGCAAACTGAATATTTTCCAAGAGTGTCCCTGAGAACAGCTGAGTGTCTTGCGTAACTATACCTAGGTGACGGCGGACATCGTCTTTGTTAAATTCTTTAAGATTAGTATCGTTGTATTTTATTTCACCATTAGCTGGGTCATATAGGCCTGATAGCATTTTAATAATGGTAGATTTACCAGAACCAGACGGGCCAACAAATGCTATTGTCTCGCCTTGCTTGGCAACAAAGTTAATACCGTTAACGGCACCTTCTTTAGAATTCTTGTGCGTAAAATTAATATTATTAGCTGCAACTGAATTTATTTTAGTTATTTCTTTCGGCTTTACAGGCACAACTTCGGTAGGGCGAGATTTGATGTCTTTAAAATTATCCAGTGACACACTGGCCTCACGCCAAGCGCTGATAACAGTACCAATATCTTGTAGTGGAGTAAAAAGATAAAATGAATATATCCACAAAGAGAAAAATTCACCGAACGTAATATGCCCCGCAAAAATAAAGTAAAGCATTGAGCCCAATAGTACTGTACGGGTTGCATTAACAACGGTACCCTGAATAAATGACAAGCTGCGCAAATATTTAACCTTTTTTAATTCTAATTTAAGAATTTCCAGAGATGTGAATTTAAGACGGTCTATCTCGCGCGCGCCAAGACCAAGAGCTTTGACTAGCTCAATATTACGCAAAGTTTCCGTAGTATTACCGGCTAAATTATTACTTTCATCAGTGATGCTTTTCTGGATAGTCTTAACTCTTTTAGATAAGAAAAAGCTAATTCCGCCGATTATAGGTAGCGCTGCAGCGAATAGTATAGTAATAGGCCAGTAGATTTTGATAGCGTAAATAATTACGAATACAAACCCTACCATATTTACGAATAGTGAATTGATTAATACGCTGATTAGTTTTTCACTATCACCACGAACTTTCTGAACTTTGGACAAAGTGTTACCGGACTGTTCGTCTTCAAATTCAGCATAAGGCATAGCCAATGTATGCTCGATACCGTCAGTATATAATTCTGTGCCTATTTTCTGCACGGCGCGGTTTACGAAATAGTCTTGGAAATTCTTTGCCACACGTGACACAAAAGCAAACCCTACAGCTAATAGTAGTAACATACCTACACCGTTTATAAATTCAGCGCGGGTATAAATATCAGGCTTGGTAGCGTATTCGTCGATAACACGGCGGAATACCCATGGGTCAAGGAGTGAAAAAACCTGGTTAACAGCTGCTAAAAACAGGGACAGTACCAGTGTCCATTTATAGCGTTTTATATAAGTCCATAAAATATGCATTTAGCTATAATAGCACAACAAAAGCCCTGTAGTAAAAACAGGGCTTTTATATTATTCGGTAGTTATTCCGTCAAATTCAGCTTCGTTAGACATGGCTTCATCACGAGTAGCGCGCACTATGCCGTCTTTATGATGAGCTGGTGAATAAATAGTATACATCTTCAGACTTTCAGTTTCAGAAGTATTTATAATATTATGCTTAGCTCCAGTAGGCACGATAATACATACACCGTCCTTAAGATCATACTCATTACCATCAATAATGCATTTACCTTGACCTGATTCGAAACGGAAAAATTGATCATTTTCAGAATGAGTTTCTTCACCTATTTCTTCGCCAGGCAGCAGGCTCATAAGAACTAGCTGACTGTGCTTACCAGTATAAAGAACTTTACGGAAATTATTATTTTCCAATGTGTCTTTTTCTATATTTGCATAGTATCCTTTCATATATATATTATATCATAATAATTGCGACTTAAATACAAATATATTGACTTTTACTACAATTATGATATAGTTAAGAAAATCAAATATATCAAAATCATATGAATCAAAAATCAAACACATCGGAAAGAAAATCAGAAATTGGTAAAATTATACTAATAGCAATAGCAGTGATATCTTTTATAACTGTAGTAGTAATATTTTATTAACATTAAACCGCAGAAAAAATACAAATCGCACAAAACAAAGAAGGCCCTGAGCATTTAGCTCTGGGCCTGTTTTAATATTTGACAAATATTCTATATATATGTATTATATATAAAAATTTCACTTATGACAACAGAAGATATTGAAAAAGGATACGAAAAAGATTTTGGAGATATTTCTAAGCCAGACATAGAAATAGAAACCATATACTCAAAACTTGAAGAATTGGATATGGCCGAAGAGTTACGTAAAACGCTCAAGGATTTCATAGAGGATGACTTGCCCAAATTAACACAAGATAGCGAGGGGGCTAAAAAAATCAAGTTCAGCACGGTACTGCTTATGATTAATTTTTTAAGAAGTTTTTCAAATTTTATTGATAGAGAAATAAAAAGAAGCATACCATACGATTTTAGCATTACACCATGCAAGCACGGAGAACTTGATGTTTACTGGAAAGATAAGCCTGCGGAGTTTAGTTTACTAATTGTTATCTCCGAAGATTCACACATAAACCTTTCCGGACACATAGGTGGACTAAATACAAGTTGTAGTCCAATGCCTGCATCTGAGTTTTATTTAGATAAAAACATTAACACCCGAGAAGAAATAAAAGAAATCTTCAAAAAACTCCTCTGCCCTGAGCCCAAGACTGACACAATAGCGCCATAAAACAAACTTATAGAAAAAGAGACCCGTCATGAAGATTGGTCTCTTTTTATTTATACTGCTATGTGTATAATTAAATTAAGTTCTTATTTTTTAACGATTAGGCGCATAAACCATAAAAACTAATCGTGACTGCGGAGGCCGGGCCTCCGCAGTTTTTACATAGAAAGGTGTATTCCCCTATTACCCAATGTTAGTCCACGTTCACTACTTGGAACTAAATCATCATAATACAAATGGTTCTTAGTAATGTAACCTATTTCACCTAAAACTTTTGTTTGAAAGAAGTCAACTTTGTCTTCTATTGTTTCTTCACTATTAGGCCATTCAGAAAACAAGCACGCATCGCGAAGTAATCCAAACATACCAGGAACGTCATTTTTATACTTTTCATCAAACCAGAATATATCAGGCCTGACTTTACCAGTAGAGCCGTTAATAAATAGTATCTCCATTACATTTCTGTACCATTTTAAAATAGCTCTTTCTTTGGTTGTTGGCCTGATTCCAAAACGGAAATCGTGAGATAGTCCAATAATAAAATTGGGGTCATTAATAAGATGGGCCTCATTAAAAAATTTTAGTCCGCCCTCTTCAACAGAATATGGTTTGAGTTTGAATTTAGACATAACCACAATGTTCAGAAGATACCTGATATTTTGTAAATGGTTAATAGTGTCATGACCGTTAAGTTTGATACCAACTTGACCACGCATTGATTCTCTGATGAGCCTCAGATTATTTGTTTTTAAAATATGCATATATTATATAAATTTGATTTATATAATTATACATTATTTTTAGTATTTTGTCTATAATTGAGAATTTTGGGCTTTACCAGTATTCCTATATATAAATACCGCCATAGCAAATGTAATAACAGCTAATATAAATAGTGAATTAATACCCAGTATAAATACATGCGCTAATATTGCCCCGGACATAATAGCCATAACACCAATAGAAGCTATGTGCACTGTCCTGCGAGACAGTAGCATTAGTCCAAATATTAATTCAAGTATTCCTGTCAGTATTCTACCCCACGGTTCAACACCTAGCTTCGTAAATAGTTCTACACTTTCCGGCTTGGCACCAAACTTATATGGTAATGTTTGGAAAAGAATAACGATTATTATTAATTTTGCTATTGTTACAAGAGCTTTCTTATGTTTGTCCATAAACTAATTATAACATTTATCTAAAGATACTTTGCACAACAGGAGCCAAGTCAAATTCCCTTTGCTCTTTCAGACAGTCGGACTGCTTGGGATCATCATAGTTCATACACTGTGGGAAGCGTAATATAAATGTAGCTATTTCTGTAACACTGCCTACTGCACGCGCTATTGCGTACTGAGTATAAGTGCTACCAGCGGCACCTTCGCTGACTTTGGTAATACAGT
>CAZTIN010000046.1:0-5754 GCA_964613525.1 uncultured Candidatus Saccharibacteria bacterium | reverse complement strand
TACCGGTTGTTGTACCCGTTGTTACATCAGAACCTGTAGTATCACCCGGACAGTGTCCATAAAGTCTATAGAATATTAGAGAACACGGAATATAATCATCGTCTTCATCTGGATCTTGATTCCCTGTAGTAGTACCTGTGGTGGTGGTTCCAGTTGTGGTTGTAGAGCCACCACCACCTCCGCCGCCTGATGAAGATGTTCCACTACTAGGACTCCAGTCAGTCTTAAGACATGCACCTGATGTGCCACAGTCAAATTGTATATATCCAAAATTCTGAGACCAAGCGTAACCGCTAAATTGTCCAGTAGAAGTGCTAATAGTTACACCCCAAGAACCAGCTCCTCCGGCACAACTAGATGTAGAGTTAGAACAACTGAAAGATATCCAACCAGTATTAGCACCCCAAGCAAAACCCGCTAGGTTACCAGACCCATCGTTGGTAACTTTAAAATTACCATTAGTACCCGAACAGCCTGATGTTGTATCTTCACAAGAAAAAACAATATACCCAGTGGCTTCACCCCAAGCATATCCCCTGACTCTGTCACTATGAACTTCTATACCTTGAACAGTTGCAGTGTCGTCAGGGCGAAAGTCTATCTGAGTTCCTGCATATGGACCAGCTAAAACTTTGGCGTATTTGTCAGTACTATCAATGACACCAACGGTGGCAGCGTAAACGAAAAAACCAAAACTGAAAAATAGTAATAATAAAGAAAATATTTTTCTCATGCTTTATAAAGTATACACGCAAACACCTATGTTAAACAAGAAGTTTATACAGGTAAAAAACCAAAGGTGAAATATATTGCCAGAGCATGATAGCAATGATAAAAAATACTATCATTAAAAATCCTCGTGGATATTCTACAATTTCACGAAAACGACGAGACCCGAAGCTAGCCAATATCTTAGAACCATCAAGTGGTGGTACAGGTAATAAGTTAAATACAGCTAAAACCAAATTAACTAGTATAACTAGCAAACAAAGTTGGACCATTTGCTGTGGAATACTAGCGCCAAAAACACGCACTATTATAGAAAATGCTATAGCTACACCGAAATTTGCTAATATACCAGCGAAGGCAACCAGTCTGGTGCCTTTCTTCTCATCATTTAGCCTCATTGGGTTATAAGGTACAGGCTTAGCCCAGCCAACCATATAAGGTGAACCAGTCATAAAAAGTATAAGCGGTAATATAATTGAGCCAAACATGTCTATATGACGCAGTGGGTTCAGTGTAAGCCTGCCACTGTCTTTAGCTGTAGTGTCGCCGTAGTATAGGGCCGCATAACCATGGGCTATTTCGTGGATTACAATAGAAAATATAAGTACTATAAGGTAAAATATCTTGTCGACTTGCGTATTCATATATTTCATGATACCATGCGTGGGTAATTTAAAACAAACATTTTATGGCAAAAACCTGTGCAATCACCAAAAAAACTTCTCGCGTTGGCGGTGGATATTCCAACCGTGTTCGTGCAACGAAGTACCAACCGACTGGCTCACGCCGTCGCTACCCGAATCTTCAGAAAAAGAAGGTTTTTGTTCCTGAGATTGGAAAAACCGTTCGTATAGAGGTTTCAGCAAAAGGGCTACGTACTATTAGTAAAAATGGTGCGTACGCAACGCTTAAAAAAGCTGGCCTAATAAAGGCTTAAGTAATATCTAAAAACACCCTGAGTAATCAGGGTGTTTTTAGATTAAAGACAATACTAATCGAAGCAATGATGCTGCCAGATACTTACAGGTTCAGGACTAGATTCTTTTAATGTATTTATATCTGTTTCTTCTAGCATGTAGAATATTTCAAAAGTCATCAAATTCTTTTCATACATATTATTACTATTCCACTGACGACATAAATACTGTCCGTAACCTAGCCTATAGTTTGAATAATCTTTGAGCCATAAATTCATTAAATATTTTTGCCACCTTTGGTCTTTATATATCCAGGCCATTTTGTTTGGTTTACTGTAGTCTACAATAGGGTTTCCACTGTATATGTCTACTGTACTTCCATCGCGTAGTACCCCAGGTATAACAAAGTAACCGTCTTCTGTTGTTGGATATGGAGCAAACATGTTCCATCTTTGGTCCAGTCTAACGGAAAATAATATTTTTTCTACCAATTTAGGTTTCTTGATACCAGAGAATCCTGGGAAAAATGTAACATTCCAAAATATAACTAGTCCTAACATTATGTAAACTACTATTTCGCCTAACCTTTGAACTTTTTTATTTCTAGGTATTATCATTTCTGCGCCAGTATCAACAGTGCAAGTCATTGGCCTATTATGAGCAACCATTCTATAGACTGCTTCCCCTATATACTGAATGGGCATTATTAGAAATACAGGTGCAATAATTCTATAGAAAAAAGCTGACTGCATAAGAGCAACAAAAGCTCGAAAGCCAGTATAACTGATACCGTTATAATCCCTAACAACCCAAGAATGAGCCGAATGCATTGTATTGTATGCATCTTTATCACTACCGCTAAAAGTTATTTTAGTATCAGGATGAAGAAGTAAAGCACCAGCAGTAACCCGAGATATCCTAGAACAGAAAGAACAATCCCCATCGTAAAAGATGCTCATACCACTGTGACTTTTTAATGATAGATATTTCCTAAGAGGTCTAATTATATGATCCCAGAAATAACCTGGCAAAAGTCCAAGAGAAATAGAAAACATTATCATACCAAAAAGACCAAGTCTGAATGAAAGATTAAACCCAACTATTAATATAGTAGTTAGGATTAGGCCAAAAAGACGACCCATGTCTCTTTGGATTGGTGTTAAAAACAATATAAAAACATATCTTTCAACTATTAATGTAGCTGTTGTTATAAAATAAAGTATACTGTCGAAAGAACGTAGCCAAATACCGAAATTAGTAACAAAGGACTCAAGATGTAGCGCCATAGCTACAGCTGTAGCGCTACTGACCCATGGAGCGCCGTTCTTTAGAAAACCAGTCATTGTCCATATGATCAAAAACTGTACAACATAACCAACAGTAGCTGCACTAAAAAATTCTTTTTTAGCTGGGTATTTAGTATCACCGACAATAGTATCAATAGACATGCGCTGCCCTAACGGTAAGAACATCATAAAGAATAGTATTACGCGCAGGGCAACATCACCACCCTGCAGGACTATTGGGTTACGTACATGGAGTGATATAAGTAAGAAAAATGAAGCAACGATAGCTATGCGTGTCTTATAGCCAACCACTAACATAATGGCAAAAATAGCTGAGACAAAAAACATGATAGCCGTAAAAACTGTACTACCATTCATAAAATATAAGGACCAGAAACCAGATTCGTTCCAGATAGATAACAAATTTGTACGCGGCAAAACACCCAAATCTGTATAATGAGAAGTCAGAGAATGAGATCGTTGTACCAAATCAGCCAAAAGAGTCAGGCCAATGAACATTCGCATTAAAGCCAGCGAACGATAGTCTAGTGAAAATACTCTTTTAAAATAAGAGAGCATCTTGTAATTATAGCATAAAATTTGTTTTCTATAATTTTTATGGTATATTCCATATACGCAAAAGCGTTTATGGTGCCTATAGTGTAATGGTTAGCACTAGAGTCTGTGGATCTCTCAGTTCGGGTTCGAATCCCGATAGGCACCCCAATAAATAAAACCCCTCTATAGGGGTTTTATTTTATAGTCCGGTTGAGCAACTGTAACCAGTTGGAGCTTTGGGTAGTGTCATACTAGCACCCATAGAATCTACACAGTATCCCCCGTCTTCCATGGGAACATAGACCATGTAAGATATTGTTCTATTAGAAGAAGTATCGCTATCTAGCGCACACTGAGGAATACGTCCTGTTACGCGAGAAATTTCTTCTACATATGATTTAACACCAGCATCAGAGAAAACAGTACCAGATGTATTACATGAACCAAGAGACATTCTAATACCTCCGTATGAATTATAACGACTAAAATAATCAGCGGCGGCTTTCTGAAGATTAGCTGATGGCATTGCTAAATCATTAGACAAAGATGTTCCAACATTTGAAGCAGGTACTATGTTTTCAACTGGAGAATTAGAGACTCTTTGTGACTGGTCTATATTACTAGAATTAGTTTCCATAGTAGACATTTCAGATGGGGATTTTTGCATACTAGGTAATACAATAAGCCAAAGGTAAGCATTGCCGGCCACCAAGAATAAGAATAGTAATCCGGCTATAATTTTCAAAACAGAGCTGGATGACTTTTTGGCAGGAGTAGCATTCATAGCAGGGCCAGAAACTGATTCAAAATTACGAACAACGTCTGTCTCTATGGTATTTCTGACTGGTGATGCATTAACTGACTGAACAGGATTTGAAACAGGCGCAGGACTAGAAATAGGAGTTTTAACTATATTGTTTAATGAAACTTCAGGATTACTACTAACAGCAGGCTTATTCTCTGCTGGGCTAACAAGGTTAGGGTTAGACGTAGCAACTTGAGAGACTACCGGATTATTTGGTTTTGGATTATCATAAGCAAAAGCAGACAAATTAGAAGGCTCTCTCTTTGCATCATCCTTTTGGAGTATTGGCATTACTGGTTCGGATTTAGTAGCCTCTGTCTTATCGACAGGTGTTTTAGGTTTAGTTTCTTCTTCTACAGCAAAAGCAGGTGCTATCTTTACAGCAGCTGATTGTCCACCTGGTTCCGCAAAAGAAAAAGCTTGGTTAATATCAGACTCTACCCATCCAGCAGATAGCAGATTAGCACGTATTTTCGTCCTATCTGTACCACGAGATAGTTGGTCTTTAATATATGTTACTACTTGCTGTGTTATCATTAACATTATTATAACAAAATAAAAAAGCAAAACATATAGTTAACACAATTATATGTGTGTATATGTTTTGCTTTAATAAAAAAATTAATAGTTTAAACTAAGTCCAGCGAATATTCCGTGGTAAAAATTATTATTTATATAATTCCCGCGGTATCCTATCCTACCCCAACCATTGATCAAAGACAGTGAGTAATGCAGATCAGTATCAGCAGAGCCAATACTAATACAAACATTATCAATTGGGACAAAATTCAAATCAATATTGTACATAATAGGAACATGTTTAGAGTTAAACATTCCAACACTAGTAACAATAGCGAGCTTTTCTTTAATGACTTTGTTAAACCCCAGAATAAACCCAACATTGTGATAGCCTTTGGACAAAGACAAAACCTGTTCGTAGTTTGGTTTCCAGTATTCGCCGGTCATTAGGTCTATTGTGCGCAAACTTGGCCCAACATAGAAATATTCTTCACGAGAAATTTTCTTCACGAAGCATATACCTAGCTTATGCTCTACAAAAACTTTTGTAGGTATGATGCCAACCATCTTGTATTGTTCCGGTACAAAAGACCTGTTATAAACATCAGCTGTTAATAGTATCCCGCTACTACCCTTGAGGATTGTAGAAGTATTTAAACTAAAGTCAGTCTTAAACTGACTATTAGGAATAATGCCAGCTGACGGAGAAATAAAAGTTTGCGTAGGATAGCCAAAATGACTGAAGATGGGTTTATAGTCAGCAAATAGCTCGCGCGGATCTATAAACACCAAAACGAGAATGAGTATATATTTAATTTTCATAATAAGGTTATTTATAGACAAAGTACTCTTATTAAATCAATAAGTCAAATAAGTTGAAAAAAGAGTTTTAAAATGTATAATGACTTTTATGCGCGGGTGGCGAAACTGGTAGACGCAC
>CAZTIN010000045.1:0-5863 GCA_964613525.1 uncultured Candidatus Saccharibacteria bacterium | reverse complement strand
TGGTGATTAGGTAGATATTGTTTGATAATTTTTTGTTTTGGATGGTTTTGTTTTTATACAGTTTTTTAAATAGAAGGTGGATTTGATTTTAGGAGTAGAGAATAATGGGGTGTGATTAAATTGATCTTAATATAATTTTACTTAATCACCTTCTTAAATAAAATCATTATCAAAACACGACTCTGATGCCATTGGTTGTTTTGCGTTTTTCTGAACCACTAATTGCGGTTTTTCAACATCCTTCCCCAAAGAGTCAGTTACTCTTCCTTGCGGGTATTTTTCACTTGGGTATAGTTCGTAGAATTTCTCCAAATCACCATCCAGTTCATTTAGTACTTTATCCCAAAAAGTAGCTCCTTCTGTTGTTGATGTCCAAATATGGGACATGTAAGCGGGAAATGTGTCTGATCGCGTTCCTGACTGCTTAAACTGATAATCCAAAACCCTATTATAAATTAACGGGTGAGACTCCTTCAAGTCTTTTAACGGTTCCTTTGCCATTTTCTTTTTTTTTAATACTTTACTTTATGAAAACCAACCTTTTCTTTCCAAGCGGTTCTTATTTCCTGATCTCTTTCTTCTGAAACAAATTCTTCATTGCAGCCAAACAACGTTTTATTAAAAGGAGGATCTGCTGAAATCATTCTTAAATGTTTTCGCTCAACAATGCCGAGTTTTTTTAACTTCTTTCTGGTCTTAGCGCCAGACTCTCCTCTTAATTCATTTGGAAATAATTCGTCTTGTTCCATGCTTGGGGCTTGTTTTATTGTTTTGGCTTTTTTATTTTTGAAATTCGGGTGCTTCGCACTAACAAACTAAAATCCGATGATTTTCCGCTCTACTGATTCACCAAATAATTTATGATATTCTGATGCTCTTTTGGCATCCTTGAAGCAAAGGCGAGAAGCGGAACCCGCATTCGCAGCCGTACCATCGCAAGACGCAGGGTAGAAATCGAAGCCCGACGAAACGTCATAATATGGGTAGTAGCGTCGATCTTCTCGGCTTGGAAGCCAACCTTCATTGATCGCCGAACAAATTCTAATCTTTTTGATTATTGCCAGAACAAGTTCCATTTGTCCATTTGAAAATCCGTCGATTTTTACAACATCCTTTGATTCATCATGCCCTAATTTTGTCAAAACTGATTGATATGCTGAACTCTCTTTTTGTTTGTCTTGCACAATTTGTTTCAATTCGGCTAACTGCTTTTCAAGTTCAGCTATTTTTTCTAATTCTTTAATATTTTCCATGATTATCGTTTTAATTTGTGGTTTCTTTTTTCTCTTCCAAAACATTTTGTTCTGACTTAATTTTTTCTGTTTTCAACCGTTCTTCTATCTCTTCTGGAAGTTCAATTGATCCAGTGTCTAAAAATTGAATCTCTTGTCGGATTGTATAAATCTCAGATTCTTTTGCTATAATTTTTAAATAAATAGCTCTTTCATCTCCTTGGCTCAAAGCTGCGAATTTCTCCTCTTTTAAAGCCATTAATTCTTTCTTCTTTAATTTCAGCCTTCTGGCTAAATGACTATAAATCTTTTCTAAATCTGTTACCTTTGTTGCTTCCATTTGGAATTATTGTCGTGTTTTTTGGTGTAAATATATAGTATTTCTGGAAATACCAAACAATTTTATTATTTATTTTTTTTCAAAGTCTAAAACATCATTTGGGGTAACTCGTAAAGCCCTACAAATGCGTATTAGCGTATGTGTTGAATAATACTTAGTGTTTCCATTTTTAATTCTACTTAACTGTGCTTTTGTTACTGGATTATTAGGAAAGAGTCTTAATATCTCTCGATATAACTCATCCCTTCCTATTCCTTTTTCAGTTAATAGTTGATTTAATTTATTCACTTGAATTAATTGTTTTGTTTTTCGAGTTGTTTTAAATAGTGGCCTTTTTTTATTTGGCTCGACATTAATAAAGCCCTTCTTTGTCTTTCCAATTCTTCAATTGATGTTTTTTCTTCTTTATCCTCGCTAGAACTTTTAACAAGTAAATTATTGGTGTGAAGAAACGCTGTGTAAAAAATATCTAACTCATCTTGATACAAATTGCTATAAAAATCAAACTTTGACTTTATTTCGACAAACTCACTTGCTGTACATTCGGTCATGTAATTTCCAGAAAGCCTTAATTGCCGCATTTTGTTTTTAGGAAACTCTCCCCACAGCGAAAGGTTTCTGTTTGTGATTTTAACTATTTGATGCAATAGTTTTTGATTCTCTTTTTCTATCTTAAAAAAATATCTATTTACTTTTTCACCCTCGATCTCTTCAATTGTCAGGTTGTGCTTTTTCAAGAACTTTTGGAGCATTTGCTCCGCGTTTTGCTTTTCACCGCCAACACCTTTATCAGCTAATGCTTTTAGTTTTTTGGCTAATTCTATTGCTTTGCTCATTTTTATTCTTCCAAATATGATTTAACAAATGGTTCTGTTCTGAAATCTTTTACAAATTCATACTATTTACACTTGGGTATGGAGTCTAAAACAAGTCTTATTTCTGGCGTGTCTTTTATTATAAAGCCACCCGACATAAACTGTTCTCCGTTTTTTTCAACAGCAGATAAGTGGTTTTTTCTATTTATTCTGTTTGCCAATAAAACTACTTCCTCGTAGCCAATTGAATCTGGGGTTATGTGTAATCCTTTCATATTATCTGATTTTTTTAATTAAACAACCAAATAGCTCCAAGAAACAAAAGCATCGTGGGAACTCCTATGGCGCAAAGCCAAAGAAATAAATGTATTCCTCTTTTATCCTTCTTTTCTCTGGGAACTAAATGTTCTACTTCGTTTAAATCCATCATTTAATTAATTTTTGATTAATTCGATCTTTTGTTTCTTGCGGTAGATCATCATACCATTTTATTACTCCTTTTCCAAAATCAGACAAACATTTAAAACCAAAATTAACCATTTCCTTTATAGCTTCTGTTTTTATCTTTTCCCGTTCATCGTCTTCAACAGCTTCTTTTACCCAAGAGATTAATACTTCTTTTTTTATTTCCCCTCCGTGCTCTACTTTGTGAAGAAGATCTTTTAATTTTTGACTCATATATAATACGGTTTTGATTTATATAGGGCTGAAGTAAAATGTTGCATATATCCAACTTTGGTTCCATTTGTTAGTTGTTCTATATACCACTGAAAAGAAATATCATTTTTGGGTATATCTCTTGTCGGAAAAAGAATAATGTCAGAAAAATATTCACGCAAAGACGTGTGATGAAATTGCAATGGTGAATGAAAAACCATAATGCACTTCCTTCGTTCTAACAATTCGGTGAGCCAGTGATAACCGCTGTCAAGCGTTTCAGATGAGGCAGCATATAATAATCCTGCATTGTCAAATATTAGCGTTGTTTGTTTTGGTGTTTTTAGAACAATCTCGGAAACCGACTTCTTCATTTCTACACCTGCGCCAGAAATTTGTATGTGTTTAACTTCTGGAGATATTGATCCATATTCTTTACAAAAGTCAAAAACCAAATAATCTTTTAGTTTTGGAATAATTTTCTTTACTAAAAAGGTGGTCTTTCCAATCCCAATTTTTCCTAATATAAGCTTTCTCATATTTTGTGTTTTACTTCTTTCCTATACAATCAGCATTTGGAACATACTCAGAATGGTATTCATTATTTACTTCCCAATAAAACACCTCCCAATATCCAAACAAAGAATATCCTATATCTCTGTACAGTTGTCGATACGGTTCTGAATTTTTATCATACCCAAGAAAACACAAAAGCGGAACCAAGTCGTTTAGTGAAATCTTTTCCAAAATTTTTATTACATCTGGATCTTCTTTCCACCTTAGCGTTCCGTTAGAAGTTTCAATTATCTCATGCTTGTGGTGCTTTTCAGTTTTCAGCATCTCGCGATAATATTTGTCAATTTTTCTGACCTCTGTTCTTGTTACTGTTCTCATGGTTGAATTTTATACATTTTTTCCTAATCCTTTATTACCTCTAAAATCTTCCATCACAATTATTTTTTTTCGTCAATTTAATAAAGCCTCATTTAATTGTGAACTGGATTTGACACTAATTTATCCTCCGCTTCAAGACCCCAAGCGGTTACTACTAAAAAGTGTTTTCTACCCTTGAAGAAAATAGGCTTTAAAACTACAGGATCTTTAATTTCTATTTTTGAAAGCTTGAAGTCTTTTACTTCCATGTTCTGCATATCAAAGTCCTTGATTGGGGCGCAGATTTCTAATTGGCATTTTTGAGCCTCTCTCTTATAATATGAACTACCATATTCGCGTGTGGAATCTTTTGATAAATCTTGATAGGATTTCAGACTTAAAACACTTGCGCTTGACAAAACCCAACCTGTGTTAAAATTGAACCAAAAGATTTGATCAACATAACACTCGTCTTCTTCTTTGATTTTAAAGGCTTCAATGTGCTTTAGGTTTCTCTCTGGAACAGTTCCTATATATCGATCAATTGTTGAGTAAACTAAATTGTATTTTTCACATATTTTTTTAACGCTGCCTTCTGTTATGAATTTGTAGTGCGGGTATGTGAAACTAAAATATTTTACAGCCTCAAGAACTTCTGCTTTGTTTTGATTGTCTTTTTGCAGTTCTGATATTCTGTTTATTTCTTCTCTTGCGGCTTTTACCTCCTGAGAGTTAGAAAAGCCAACCAATTCCAATCTTTTACACTTATCAATCAAGCCCTGCTTATCTGTTTGTAAAGAGTTTGTTTTACTTGCTTCGGCTGATATTCTTTCCACTTCTGAATAGAAGGTGTCATGTATTTCTTGAATGATTTCATTTATTGATCTTCCTTTTAAAACAGATTTTGGCTCAGCCTCTATAACTGTATTGCTTTCTGATTTTCTAAATAATTTAAACATACTTTTATTTTTGATTTATTGTGTTAATATCTACGGCAATTTTTGCGGGGATTAATCTAAAAAAGTCAAAATGATACTTAAACAGAATTTGCAAAATATTATAAGAATTGTGGGTTGCTGTTGTTCCGCCCAAAGTCATTGTAATGCCGTCGTTTCTTTCGTCTACATTATAGTCTTCTATTCCCCAAGATATTTCAAAATATGGGTTTCTGTCATCTTTCCAGTGAACTTGAATCACATTGCATCCATCTTCTTGAAAAACTTTTATCTCTTGTAGTTCGACTGGGAATTTAAAATGGCAATCTGCTATAAATGCCATTTCTACAACAGGAACCGCTCCGTTTATTTCTTTTGTTAGTTCAGCTAGTGGTCTTAAAACAGGAAAGAAGTCTGTTTTAAAAAATATTTCGTGCTTGTCCCCTTCTGAACAAACCGCTTCCACCCATCTATCATTATTTGAATCAGTAAATGTGCCTGTAACTTCAAACTCTTTTGGTTTAGGAGAAGCATCATACTCTGTTCCTTCTATATACTCTCCCATTGCGTGACACTTGAGTTTGCATGGAAGATATGGAGCTATGTGTTTTAATTCGATCTTCATATTTCGTGAATTTTTACATTTTTAAAAATTTGAGCAACTGCCTTTGCGTCTTCAATATTGGTTAAATATTTTTGTTTCTCTCTTTGGTTTGCTTTTCCTAAAATAAATAGATCACCTGTTATGTCTGCTGGATGCCAAGCATCGTCATAATATTTATCGTTGTAGACTATTGAAACTTATATTTCGAACAGACTACCCGTTTCGAACAGGCTGCCTACTTCTAAGATTCTGTATTTTTTGTCCATTCTTTTTTGTTTTCGTTATACCACTTGATAAATTCAATAACACCATTTTTATAAACAGTGTTAATATTACATGTCGTCATTAAATCCGTCAGAATTGAGTATCTAAGGTGAATCTCTTTGTTGTCTCCCTGCATGTTTCTT
>CAZTIN010000044.1:0-5959 GCA_964613525.1 uncultured Candidatus Saccharibacteria bacterium | reverse complement strand
TTTGTTTACTCCCACTATCTGCTTCATAAATAAATTTTAACATAAAAAATACCCCGTTTTGCAGGGGTATTCATAATAAGTTTTAAGAGTTAGTCCATTTAATGATTAGACTCTTCTTCTGACATAGATAAATCAATATCAAGGCATGGGAAAAATTGTTCAAAATCTGGATGATACATCAGATCTGCAACTTTTTTGTTTTGTGCGTAGGCGTGATCCAGGACTTTTAAGACACTACCCTCTCTGGTAGACAAAGAGATATGGATCATGATTTTACCTAAAACAAAGAACAATAAGAATAAGGATGATGCTCCGAGGAACTTAAAGATGATACCGGAATCTTCAGGCCTATCAATAAGATCAAGTATCAGTACGACTGCAACTTGAATAGCTAAAATGATGACGATATTAAACCAGAAGCCTATTTTAGACCTAGACCATGCAAAATGGGTTTTAATTTTTGACTGTAAGTCAAAGTATTCTTCTCTTTTCATAAATTATATAGGGTTTTAAATTAAAAATATTCTATCACTAAAATACTATTTTGTCAATATAATCAAAAAGTCGCACAGGATACCCTGGCGACTTTTGTAAAATAGTTTATTTATAAATTAAATTGCATCTTTAGGTATCCAGCAATGATGTTGTTTAAATTTTTCATCAAGCACAATAACATTTATTGCAGGAATAGCTCCAGTGGGTGGCTTAGGTTTTTTAGTACCTGGGTTCTTTGGTATTGAATACGAGTATGAAATAGGCCTTTTATCTTTACCTCGTAAAGAGGTTATAATACCAGATCTACTCATATGTAACTCTGAACCTTTAGCTTTTGATTTATAGTAATCATTTGCCTGTTTAAAAGTTTTACCCGACTTGATCATAGCCATAGCTTCATCGTAAGCTTCTTTCTGGATTTTACTAAAATCATCTTTCCATTTACGAACAACATCAAAACGTGTTGCCTTATTTTTACCCGGTACAAGGAAACGACCATTCATTTCTTTTTTAAGTTCAGCAAGTTCTAGCTCATTTTCAACAAAAAACCTTCCACTTGCTCTACCCAAATAAGCTGACATTGTTTCTTCTTCTACAATAAAAACCCTAAGGTTTTGTTGTAGCTTCACAAGACACCGTTCCTGAAACGAAACTTCTGATGTGATCAGATCACGTAGTAAAACTTTTGGCTTATCAAGAGACCTGAGCACATCTATTATTCTATCTTTATGTTTAAATGATTTTAAGCCATTTTTATCTGTTGGATTAAAATTCATACCACAATCTTCACAATAGAATTTTGAAACCAGTTTAAAACTTGGCTGTGGAGAGCGCCCTCCTATCTTCATCCTACTGCTATCTATTTTTTCATATTTTAGTTTAAACTCTTCAATTATTTGACCTTTACATGCACTGCATGTTTTACCAGTCGGTACATTTATTTTATCCATAACTGTATATTTTTAATAAGATTACAATTTATAGCTAGGTATGTCAAATCAAAAAGTCGCACAGGATACCCTGGCGACTTTTGTAAATTCTCTTACACGTAGCAAGTAAGCTAGGTGTTTTGTTCTCTTGTTTTCTTAATTATTGCATCTCTTGGTACAAGGAAAGGCGTTGGTTCATAAGACTCATTAAATGTAAAAATTGTTATAAAATGATCATCATTTTTAAAACCATCCAAATCAAGAGTATACTGCTCTAATGCATTTTCAGTTCTTGGTAAAAAAACCGCTTGCCCTTCTGCAAAACCACGTACTCTTTTACTACTTTCTTGATAGATCTCCACCTCATTTATTTTTAAAAGTACAGAATACATAGTAAAACCCATTAAAAATTTTCTAACATTTTCTCTGTGTTCAAAGGTTTTTAAATTGTTTTTAGCATTTGGCTGTATTTCATACTTGCAATTTTGACACATGAACTCGTTTGTCATATGGAAATTACCTGATCCATCTAGATACAATTTAAATCTTTCGACAATTGTGTTTCTACCACTACAATAGGTACAATTTCTACCCAAATGAATGTCTTCGTGTTTAATCTCTTTCATACGCTTTTAAATTATTTCTTATTAAAATACATCTTTTCTACAGAATAGTCAATGAGTATGGTTTTATAGGGATATTTTGGTATACTATACCCACATGAATAAGGGATTTATACATCTACATACTCATTCTCACTACTCCCTACTCGACGGACTCTCTAAAATCCCTGATATTGTTGGTATTACCAAAGGCCATGGTATGCCAGCCGTTGCAGTTACGGACCACGGTAACATGCACGGTGCTATTGAATTCTATAAAGCCTGTAAGAAAGAAGGCATGCGCCCTATTATTGGCTGCGAGGTTTACGTAGCGGAACGCAGCAGGTTCGATAAAGAGCCTGGCATAGACAATAAGAGATACCACCTGATACTCCTAGCGAAGAACCTAACTGGCTATAAGAACCTACTAAAGATAGTCACCAAAGCCAACCTAGAAGGTTATTACTACAAACCCCGTACTGACATGGATCTATTAAAAGAGCACGGAGAAGGTATAATTTGTCTTTCTGGGTGTATGGGCGGCAAACTATCCCGAGCAGTACTAGATGGTGACATGGTCAAAGCCGAAGATCTGATTCGCCAACACCAAGACGCTTTTGGTAAAGAGAACTATTTCATAGAAATCCAGTCCCACCCTGGTATCGAGCGTGACAAAGAGCTCCGCGACAAACTTGTAGAACTAGCTAAGAAGCACGACATTCCATACGTTGCTACGCAGGATTCCCACTATCCGTGTAAAGACGACCACGATGCCCATCGAACACTGCTAGCTATCAACACAGGAGCTGATGGTAAGAATGCTGCACAGTTTGAATTCTCCGAAGATGATTTCTCTCTTATCGATGAAGCTACAGCGCTCGAATATTTCAAAGACTATCCAGAAGCAGTTCATAATACAATGCTAGTCTATGACAAAATAGAAGACTACGAAATAGAATTAGGCGTAGCCTACTTCCCTAAATACGACTTGGCAGAAGATGAACAAGATTTGTCACTGGATGACAAGCTTCGCCAGCTAGCTTATAAAGGTTTCGAATTCCGCAAACTTCCGCAAACCGAAGAATATATAAAAAGACTAGACTACGAGCTCAGCGTTATCAAAACCAAAGGCTACCCTGGTTATTTTCTAGTGGTTGGAGATTTGTTACGCTACGCACGCGAAAACGGAATCCTAACAAATATCCGAGGATCTGTCGCAGGATCTTTGACTACATATTTACTAGGTATTACGAACGTTGACCCACTAGTCTACAAGTTGCCGTTCGAACGTTTCTTAAACCCAGAACGTCCATCTCTACCCGATATTGATATGGACTACGCCGATAATCGCAGAGCCGAAGTTATAGCCTACGCTAAAGAAAAATACGGAGCTGATAAAGTAGCTCAGATTGGTACTTTTGGTACCATGATGGCCAAAGGCTCGGTTCGTGACGTTGCGCGCGCCCTGGGCTATCCTTATGCCATAGGTGACAAGATAGCAGGTATGATACCGCTAGGTTCCCAAGGCTTTCCTATGACGATAGATAAAGCAATGGAATTAGTCCCAGAACTAAAGCAAGACTACGACAATAATCCCGATACAAAGAAAATAATAGACCTCGCTAAAAAAATGGAAGGCTGTGTCCGCCACGTGTCAGTCCATGCTGCAGGTGTAGTTATTGCACCAACAGAACTAACTGATTTCGTACCAGTTCAATACGACCCGAAAGGTGGTGATATCATCACCCAGTACGATATGCATTATGTAGAAGAAGTGGGCCTACCTAAATTCGACTTCCTAGGAATTCGTAACCTAGCAATATTAGCTGATGCAGTGTCGTTAGTTAAGAAGCTCCACGGCGTATCAATAGACCTAGACAATGTGCCGCTAGATGACGGCAAGACTTTTGACATGCTAGCTCGCGGCGAAACCATGGGACTATTCCAGCTAAACGGTTCTGGCATGACTGCATATTTGAAACAGCTTCGTCCTACTACCATATTTGATATTAATGCGATGGTGGCGCTATATCGCCCGGGACCATTAGAAATGATTCCGGAATATATTGCTCGTAAGCATGATAACAGTCTTATAAAATACCTAGATCCTAGAATGGAAAACATTCTAGACCAATCATTCGGGGTTATCACCTACCAAGACGACGTTATGATGATAGCTATTGAACTAGCCGGTTACAGCTGGCTAGAGGCTGATAAACTACGTAAAGCCATGGGTAAAAAAATCCCAGCAGAGATGGAAGCCCAGAAAGAAAAACTCTTAAAAGGTTTCAAGGAACATGGCATGACGGATAAGAAATGCAAAGAACTCTGGAGCCTAATTGAACCTTTTGCTGCCTATGGGTTTAACAAAGCCCACGCTGCAAGTTACGGACGCGTAGCTTATCAGACAGCCTACATGAAGGCTAACTATCCAGTAGAATATATTAACGCTATTCTAACAGCTGAATCAGGTGACGTAGAAAAAGTCGCTGAAATCATCGATGAAGCTAAACGTATGGGTATAACAGTACTGCCTCCGGATATAAATGCATCGTATGGTGGGTTTACTGTAGTTAACGGATCAGACAAAGAAGAAAAGACTATCCGGTTCGGACTATACACTATCAAGAATTTAGGCTCTGACATATCTGACCACATTATAGAAGAGCGAAAAAATGCCGGACCATACAAAACACTAGAGAATCTGCTCCAAAGAATCAACAACAAGAACTTTAACAAGAAATCATTCGAAGCATTAGTTAAAAGCGGCGCCATGGATTCCCTGGGTGAGCGCGGACAACTATTAGCTAATACAGAAAGCATCCTAGAATTCAACAAAAAGCTACACAAAGAAGAAAAGCCTACTGGTCCATCGCTATTCGGTGATGATTTCATGAAAGAAAACATCACTCTTCGCTTAGTTACAGCTAACCCAATGCCGAAAAAAGACATGCTCCAAAACGAGAAAGAGCTACTAGGCCTATACGTCTCCGGTCACCCACTGGAAGAATTCCGCGAAAAAATAGAGAAACTAGGTAGGCCCATCAGTGATATCAAAGAAAACGGCAAACAAAACGAACCTATAATATTTGCCGGTATCATAACTGATATACGCGACATAATAACCAAGAACAATGAACGCATGGCTATAGTCAAAATAGCAGACTTTACAAGCAGTATAGAAATAGCGGTATTCCCCCGAGTCTATCGTGATATAGCTGAAGTACTAACTAAAGATATCTGCGTTGCCATCAAAGGCAAAGTAAATATTAGAAATGAAGAAGTCTCAGCCATAATGGACGGAATGAAAATAATGACTACCTAATAAAACAAAACCCCGCTAATGCGGGGTTTTGTTTTATTTCATTGCTAGTTCAGAGTTAACTGGAGCCTTTTTGATAGTTTCCATAATAGCTACGATTTGTTCTGGGTAGTCACGAACCACATGACGTGGGTTATATGACTCTAGGATACTAATAGTATCTTTACCAGAATAATATCTTGCTGTTTTTGGGTTGTTACCTGTAAGGTTTCTAGCAATAGTGTCGAAACCGTCTTCATAAGACTCGAAGTAGATCTTACAACTACCCCATCCGAACACGTTATATGTATAACGCACATCACCTGTACGCTTTGCTGTAACAGGACAAGCGGCGTTACCACCAGTTGTTTCCTTTGTAGCAATAGCGGCCATCATATAAGGGTCAAGACCGTACTTCTCTGATGCTAGAACCATTCCCATACCATGACCAGCAAGTTTCATGTTCTTACTTTCGTAGTACGAGTCAATCTTAGCAGCAATTTCTTTACGTTCGATTTCGTTAGAATCGTTTTCTTTATTTTCTTCCTTGATTAAACCAATTATATTTTCAAAAGAAGATTGTTTTGATGAAATTACTTGATCAATAGTAGCGGGGTTAATTGTAAGAGTAC
>CAZTIN010000043.1:0-5966 GCA_964613525.1 uncultured Candidatus Saccharibacteria bacterium | reverse complement strand
ACAAATTCGGTGTTTAACGCTTCACATTGATTTTTAAAGAGATCATACTCATTATGAGTTTTCGCTTTGTATTCACTCACACTTCCGTACGAAATGCCTCTGACTCCGAAATCAATATCAAAGGCTTTTTTTCTTCTAACTCTGCAAATGTCTCGAAAATATTCTTCGTTAATCATTCCAGAAAATCGATAATTCACAAAAGCCACAAGTTCTTTTCCTTCTTTTAAAAGAGCAAATACTTTTTTGTAGTCTTTTGTTGTTTTGTATGGTTGTGTCTCAGACATTTTCGATGTATATATTTAGTTTTTGCTCTTTCGCTAATGAAATCATTGATGCTGTGCCTTTGCTCTTCCCGTCCCAAAATACTATTAATGCGTCAGCATAATGAGCCATTTCTTTGTTCCTTGCTATTGGAGCAAACTTAGGTTTTTCTTTATATTTGGCATAGTCTGGCTGAAATATTTTTAAAGGGAGTCCTCGCTCTTTTGCATATTTAATACCAAGGCCGTCAGCTCCTTTTGCCCCACCGCTCACGATCTCTACGCTCTCTTCACAAAAAAGAACTGAATCGCATAGGTGCTTGAGTCTTTCATAATCATTAAATGATCTGCTTCCTGCTATAATTACTTTCATACTGTGCGGATTTAGTAGCCGTAATAAATCATAACATTTTTTTTCCAATCAAACGATTTATATATCCTGACCAACTCAAAAATACCGTATTCATATTTCCAACTGGTTGTAACGCTGTTTCCTTTTTCTAAATTATAAGGCGTCAAACAAGTCCATTCAGTACGCATGCTTCTAATGTGTTCAATCATACTAAAAATCGCATTTTGTTCCTCTTGAGTTATTTTTGTAAAATCAAATGTAATATCGTTTTTAGGATATTTGTAATCAGTTTTAATTGAGTTCAAAAATTCACATGGTTTATCCCTTTTTAATGTATCGTTTTTGACGCCGAAAAAAGGATTCATCATCTCATTGTAATAATCTGATATTCTTTTCTTGTAACTTTCAATAATATATTCTAAAAACTCTTTTGTGACAACATTAAAATCGTGTTCAGCAGTAAAGTATTTATTCAATTCTTTATTCTTAAAGAAGGTTTTTAGTGATTTTTTTGGTGGTGAAAAATCGGTGTATTTACCAAATTCATATAAACTTTGTCCAAATTCATAAACACCGATCCCAAGATAACCTTCGTCTTCATCAACTTCAAGTTTGTAATGTTCAATAAGCTGCTCTCTGCTCATTGATTTTATTTTATTGTACTCTCTTTTTAGCATTGAGCCAATGTATGTTCTGTATCCCATTATTCGCTCAAATTAATTGTAACAAAATTAATGTCTGGATTTTCTTCTAACTTTTTTTCCGCTTGAAGAAATAAATCATAAACCCTTGGACTGTCAAATCTAGCCTTTATTTGCTTGATGGATTTCAATTTTTCTTTTGTCCTGAATAAATTTACAAAACTGGTATTTGCCATGATTTTTGGATGTGTAAATTCTTTTACGCTATGCAAATCCATTACAACCGTATTTCTGAATGTTCTGTTGCAAATAATGTGGGCTATAAGGTCTGCTGGTATCCGCTCGAATACCGCATAAGGATTTCCAATAAATATTACGCCATGCGTAAAGTTTCTCAAACAAATATTATATGTTCTTTGTTTTTGTATTTTATTATAACCTCTAAAATTAACTCTGTATGTTCCTTTGTAGTTTTTATCTCTTAAAAATTGTTTGGAATTTACCGCTTCTAAATACTCAGTTTCGTTTTTTAAATCCAAAAACAACACCCTGTCTGTTTCGTCTGAAAACATATGCAGATTCATCATGTTCCATTTGGTTTTTCCTGAATCTTCCTTGCCTATGTTGACAATTAATTGAGCTTCTTTTCTAATCATTTGCTGTTGATTTTTGCTGTTCTAAATTTACCATCTTCAATTATCAAATATTCTCCTGAAGTCCCTAAGGTATCAATAAAATAATATTTTCCGCCAGTTGATTTTCCTTTTATGTCAATCGAGTTTTGAACTGTATGGCCAACTACTTGAATGTATTTTTTATGCAAATCGGATTTTTTATTTGCTTTCATTAAACTCTTTGGCCTGATCCAAATAGGCGAACAATCCGCTGAATCACCATAAGGATTTTTTCCTGATAATTTAAACCTGTTTGGTTGGTACTTAAAAACATCATTTACAAATTCATCTATCGTAACTTCTGGATCAAGCACATCATCATTTATTTTGATCCATTCTACACTTATTCCTGCATGAGAGAACAATACATTTTCATTTCGATAACAAGCGTTGAAAAGAGACAGATTTTGCTCTATCAATATTTGATAATTAAAGGCTTGGGCTGATTGAAATCCAGCATAATACTCCCCGCGCTGCATTGTTCCTTTTAGATAATGATACTCATGATTACCGACCAAGAGGATAACATTTTCTGGGTATTGTTTTTTGAACTCAATTATTTCATTCAGGTTTTTGAGTTGATCGATAGGAGAAATATTAAAAGAGTCTAAATAGTCGGCAATAAACACTGTTATATCTGGTCTTTCTGATTCTACAATGATTTTCCAAACGTCTCGGCCGTGTATATCTCCTATGGCAACTAATTTCATTAAATAATTGTTTCAGTGATTTTTCCTAAAAAAGAAGATCTGATAGTAAATCTCTTTTCGGTTATTTTGTATTTATACCAACTAACCAAAATAGAAATCCAAAACTTTTCTCTGTTGTCCAAGAAATGCTCCTTCATTCCCATTAGACCAAAGCAAATCGTTTTATTCGATTGATCTATATCAGTCTCTTCAAACATTCCTGATTTCTTGATCTTCTTTATCAGCCAGTTTTCAAATCTTTTTTTCATTTTAAACTAACATAAACAGGAATAAACTTTACATATCTTGCTTCAATTAATTTCTGAAACATTTTGGTGTTGCCTCCTTTTTCTGGGCAATTATCAAAGGCTTCCTTTGCTTCTTTTTTTGTTCTAAAAAGCGTTGGCGGGTATGGCTTTGAAAACCCTTTTCCTTTGGCAGCAAAATATAAATGTTTCCCTTTTTTCCAACAAAGATATTTTTCTAATTCATCTGTTGTTACTTGAATCGCGAAGTATTTTTCTGGATTGATCATTTCGATATGGTTTTAGTTTTGATTTTCATCTTCTTTTTCTTCTGAAATAATAGGTTCGTCTGGATTAAAGTTCCGGTCGTCCATCTGTACTCCTTCGTTTTTAATAAACTCTTCCGATTGCCTTTTGGATTCTTCCATTGCCTTTAATTGCTGTTCTGCTTCTATTTCTAATTTTGTTTTATACCCAATTAATTTCTTCAGTATACTAAATATTGCTAATGGAAAAAGTATCGGACAAATTATTGCAAAAACAATCAATCCGATAATTATAATAAATGGATTATATATTAACTTCTGTATTTTAGCATAGGATGGGGATTGTTTAATGGAATGAAAAATTATCATTGCCATTTCGTTTTTCTGCATCTTTTGTTTCAACTTTATCCATCCACTGTATGTGTAAGCTAATTCAAGTGAACTACATCTAGGCTAAAGCCGTAGATGCTTCAGAAGTCAGCACTCCAACTAATGTTGGCAGTTCGTTCTGATTTTTAAGTCTGCGTCCCACAGACAAATGGTTTTTTAAAGCAAAGTTTTTGATATTTATGGAAGCATTAGCGTCCCGATTTAACTCAGTTCCGCAGGATTTACAAGTCCATGTACGGTCACTTAATTCGAGTTCTTTGTTAATAGATCCACAGCTAGAACAAGTCTTTGAGGATGGATCAAAACGACCTATTCTCAAAATGTTTTTGCCATACCATTCTGCTTTGTATTCAAGCATAGACACAAAAATTCCCCAACCTACATCATTAATTGATTGGGCTAATTTATGGTTCTTTACCATGCCTTTTATATTTAAATCTTCAATCGCTATGCTATCGTGGTTCTTGATTAGCTCGGTTGAAACTTTATTCAAAAAATCTCTACGTTGGTTCGCTACTTTTTCATGTAAAATTGCCAACCTATGTTTTGTGCGTTTACCCTTTTTTGTTGAGTATTTACGGCTTACGTATTTTAACTTTGAAAGGGATTTTTTCAGGAATTTTGGATTATCAAACTCAAGTCCATTTGATGTAACAACAAAAGTTTTGATCCCTAAATCAACACCAATTGTTGTCTTTTCTTTGATGGCTTTTTTTACAGGAACTTTAGTGTTTGTGTCAACTAAAATCGAAACAAAATACTTTCCTGTTGGGGACTTGCTAATCGTAGCTTGCTTAATTTTTCCTTTGAATTTCCTGTGCAAAACTATCTCAATTCCTTTTTTGAATTTTGGGATATTCAAGCGGTTTTTTTCAAAATCAACCGTTATGCTTTGTAGAACTTGGAAGGATTGTCTCGATGATTTTCGTTTGTATTTTGGAAAATCATTTTGCCCTTTAAAAAAGGAAGTGAACGCAGTGTCTAAATTGATGATTGACTGCTGCAAAGATTGGCTATTTATTTCTTTTAACCATTCGCATTCTTTTTTAAGCTCTGGCAATTGTTTTACCAAGTCAAAGCAACTCAAATTAACCCTGCTCCCTGCGTATGCGGTTTGCTTGGTTTCCAGAGCCAAATTATACACAAAACGACAGCTTCCGATATGTCTGTTTATCAGTTCTGCCTGTGCTTTATTTGGGCGTATCCGGTATTTGAATGCTTTTAACACTTACACAAAGTTAATGATTATTTAGGTATTATGGATGGTTTGTTTAAATTATTTATATATTTGCGATGTGAAGCACAAATATAACTTTTCACCACATTGCAAATATTTGCTGAAATTACACTTCGTTTTTACGGTAAAGTACCGCAAAAAAATACTCGTCGGGGACGTTGATAATGATATGAAACAAATATTTTTTGAAATAGCAGAATTGAAAGGATTTAAAATTGACACAATGCAATCAGACGTTGATCATTTACATATACTCGTGGACTCAATTCCAACAATTTCGCCATTTCAAATAGCACACCAATTAAAACAAATTTCAACACATAGGATTTACAAGAGACATCGAACAAATTTGAAAAAAATATTTTGGAAAGAAAATACATTTTGGTCGGAGGGATATTTTGTTTGTTCGACAGGAGACGCATCAACAGATACGATACGAAAATATATTGAAGAGCAGGGATAGCAAACCAGCGTATTCGCTTACATCTCCGAGCCTAAAGGCGTCGGAGTTTTACGCTCAAATAGATAAAAATATTACAGACCAGATTAAAATTAATTCTTTGCTTAGATAGATATTCATAGTTTATTTTTTGATTTTAATTTCGGGGAGCAATATTTGATGAATTTTTTGAACTCATATTCAACAAATTTTTGAGCTTCTTCTTCAGTATTAAAAACTTGTTTAGTTCCGCAAGGAAATTCTGATCTCAAAAAGAATTTCCCAGTTAGCTTCTCTTCTATGTCTCTCTGCTTTGTGATCCACGCTATTTCCCAAACTATCTTTTCTTTTTTGGTGTTCCACATCTTTTTAAAGTCACCTGCGTATGCAATCCTTGCCCATCTTCCGTACTTATCTGATTCCTCGTTTTGAGAATATCTTTTATCCCATTTAATCATCTTCTTGCATTTTTAAAAAGGCTTGTGCTACTGAAATTAATTTCGCTTTTAGATTTTGATATTCTAGCCCTTCTTCATGGTTGCATTGAAATCCACCAACATATCCACTGGAACCATCTTTGACATAAACGAAAGAGACCTCCATTGAATTTATGAACACCCATCCGCTCCAAACACGAACATCAAAATCTTGGAATGCTTTTTTCATTTTTATCTATTTGAGCGTAAAACTCCGACGCCTTTAGGTTCGGAGATGTAATCGAACCCACTGATTTACTTATTGTAGTAAATATTTTTTGTTTTTCAATCATTTTT
>CAZTIN010000042.1:0-5990 GCA_964613525.1 uncultured Candidatus Saccharibacteria bacterium | reverse complement strand
GTTACGTTATCTACCCAGACAGTTATGATGTCAGTTGCAGAAGGTTGAGTAACACCTGTTATAGACCACGTTCCACCAGAAACAGTGCCTGTCTGAGCCTGAGTTGTTCCATTAATAGCGACTTTAACCGTGGCACCATTATTACCATTAGCTGTACCTGAAATATCAATAGGTGCACCTGCTAACCTAAAAGCAAAATCAACTACATCAGTAGTAGCGCTTGCTAAAGATGTTTCAATCGCCCCACCAGATGTTAAGTCTGTCCAAGCAGTACCCCCAGTAGCAGACCCATCCCAAGTATCAGCCCACAAGTCACTGTTAGCATCAGCGGTAATTAATAGAACTTTGTCATTATTAGGATAGTCAAAAATATCTATAAACCTAGATGTTCCTCTTGTTCTAGTATTAACAGTTCTGTTAGTTATAGTACCAGTACTACTCATCGTCCACCAGTCAATATCATCTGCTGTTGATGCATTAGAAAAAACAGATACACCGTAGTATGTAGATGAAAAATATGACACAGCACCAAGCTGGTAATAAGATGCCCAGTTTTGAGGAACATCGTCTCCAGCTGTACCATCAGTAACAGCTGACCCTGTCCAAGCCCAACCTTCTGAGGTATTAGTTCCACTTATTGTGCCATGTGAAAAAACTGGCAAATAGTTAGAAGAAGGATTAGGTTCAGATAAATCAACAAAAGCTGTAGCAAAGTCAACTGCTGTTTGGTTACCAATAGTCCAAGTTGTTCCAACTAGTTGCCCTGTACGAGCTGTTCCTGTACCCCCAACCCAAGACACTACCAACATATCTCCAGATGTTCCTTCGAAGGAAACGTCGAATTTCCTAACATCTCCAGTAATAGCTGTACTCGATATTACAGCTGTTGCTTCATCACCAATAGCTGTGCCACTCCACCTATAGGCACTTACGGCATCGTTAGAATCCGAATAAGCAACACCGATTTCATCGCTACTATTACGTGATGTTAGTTCAACCCATTCTACTGTACCGGTAGTCCTAGTTGTTGTTATTGATGCATCGTTAGCCCATGAGCTACCATTCCATTCTATTTTACGAAGCTCGTCAGCTGTTGAAGTACCATACACTAGTAGAGCATCACCAGATGTTTGCTCATAAGCAACGTCAAAATTTCTTAAACCGTGAGTTCCAGCAGTTGCTGTAATTGTAGTAGTAGAACCACAAGATATACCGCCGCTAACCCCAGTACAAACTTGTGCTTTTATTACATCAGCAGCATCACGAGTAACTATTATCCATTCATCTCTAGTAGGAGATGCTGCGACTCGAATCCATTCTATTGCTGAAGCTCCAACAGACGTAGCGCTTTGCTCAGTATCGAAACCAGTAGAATCATCAAATGTTCTATATTTAGGTGTACCAGTAGTGCCATCAGCATACACTAGTAAACCACCAGTATACTGAGCAATAGTTGCAGCATTTGCACTAGTACCCCAAAGATTATCTATATTAGACCTATCATTTTCAGCAAGCCACATGGAATCAACTATCTTTCTATCCTGTAGCTTATGAAGAAGTATCTCACCTCCTCCTATAAGCAAGTTTGAAAAAAGAGTAGAAAATACAACAGTACCTACAAAAAAGTTTTTTATTATTTTTTTTAATAGTTTAATCTTCATGATTTTGATTTTTATAATTAGCAAAGTAGTTATAAGATTCTCTTGATACCTGAGATATAAAATCTGAGGCAATCTTCTCTTCTTCTAATGGATCTCCATTAGGATCACCTTGATACATTACAGATATAATATATGGACGATTTGGTATATAAACTATTCCGGAATCTGAGTACACACCTTGTGCAATATTTTCACCATATTTATGAGAAACAGTTACACCTTCTGGTATTCCTTTTACTAGGAAAATTTTAAAATCTGACTCGCTTAACCATTTAAGAATAGTTTGTGAATTTTCACGGTTAAGATAACTTGCAGTATACAAAGAACGTAAAATTCGTGAGTATTCTTTTGCAGAGATCCTACCTTCTTTTGTAAAAAGTTGCTCAAGACCAATACCACTTGTAATTTTATTTTGATCTTCTTTTGCTAAATTTCTAAGAATAATATCATTAGCTGTATTGTCAGAATCTCTAAGAGAGGCTTTTATTAACTCTTCTATTGTGAAGCGAGTACCAACTGGTTTATCAGCAAGAAGGTTGCCTTCTATACCAGAGTTAGCATCGATATCGTTTTTCATAAGAACGAGTTTACTGTCCATCCCCCAATCACCATCTTGAACCTTTTTCATAGCGGCAATACTAATTGGTAATTTTGCAAGACTTGCCGGAAATATATAAGTATCTGGATTAATGGAAATATTTGCACCGGTATTTAAAAATTCAACATATATAGAAACATTACTTCCCCCAAATTCTTGAGCTATTGATCGAACTTTTTCACGTAGTGGCTGAATGTTAACAATAAAGTCTTCTTGCTTTGTGAAATGACGGGCAGGATCAATAAAAGGATATTCGTTATTTTTAAGATTAATAGCACTTAATAACCTGCGGAACTCTAGAAAGAAAAATATAGTAGTACCTAAAAAAATAATAGCTGCTATTTTAGCTAAATTTATTTTTTTATATTTTTCCTTCAACTTCATATATAAATATTATATCGTTTATAAAGTTTGATTGTAAACAAATATATCTAACTCAAAACAATCATTTATACTTATTGGCAAGAGTCTAATTCTAGTGAAGATTTACTGTATTTAATATATAATCAATAGAGTTAAAGTCATGGCAAGAATCAAAATTAAAACCACACTAAGTAAAGAAGAGTCTGAGAGTATTCGCCATTCTTGGGATGCCAATACCCAGGAATGGAACTATTCTATAACCGACATTATAGCTCTTGTTGTAGAAACAGCTGATTCCAGGAACTATTGGAAGTCTTTTAAAAACCGTTTAAAAAATACTCATAAAGAGTTGGTTACGTCCTGTAACCAACTGAAAATGGAAGCAAATGACGGCAAATTCTACCTTGTTGACTCCGCCAACAGGAATACTCTTAAGTCTCTTCTTCATATAATAGCGCCATATAGTGTAGATGCTTTTGAATCATATTTTGACCACATAGAAGCTAAAAGTAGCAATACCAATGAGTCAAGTATAAGGCAAATGGACTCTGCTCCTCTTGCACCAAAATCTGGGACAGAAATAGATGAAGAAAAGATATCCACAGCCATGAATGTCCCAATGGATATAATCGAGAAAAAAGATAAAATTGTAGTAAAATTTTTAGCCCCAGGACTTAGTCCTGAAAAAATATTTTTATCTATTTCTGCGGAAAGTCTAACTATTAAAGGAGAGCTCGTTACTAAAATTAGTAATATAAAAAATGAAAATTTTTTAATTGAAGAACTTTCTTTTGGGTATTTCTATAGAAAAATAAATCTTCCAAACCTAGCAGATGTTGAGAACATTAATGCCACTGAATTTCATGGACTTATAGAAATAACAATCACAAAAATAGATAGAGAAAAAGAACGATTCATAAAAATAAAATCTCTTACTTAATTAAGTAAGAGATTTTATTTTTATTCAGTAGGGTTTTCTATTGGCGCTGGTTCAGGGGTAGGCTCTGGAGTTGGCGCTGGCTCAGGTTCAGGTTCGGGTTCAGGAGCTGGAGTTTCTATTACTGGTTCTGGTTCAGGAGTGGATTCATCTATCTGCAAATCTTCTACCACCGGCTCATCTTGTACTTCTTCACTAGTATTACTATTTGGATTTTCTTCAGTAGCTTCTTCTACAAGAGAACTTGATCCCCCACCTGAACTACCAGCACTTGCTGCACTATTATTTTGTAGCAATTGTATAAGCTGGTCTTCTGTAACACATGTTGCACCAATACAAAGTTTTTCTGTTTCAACTTTATCACTCTTCATTACCTTCGCATAAATTCTGTTTAGTCCGTTAGACATACTTCCAAGCCAGTCAGACAATATTGCCTTAAAGCTATCAGCTAGTGTGCCATCAGTTACTATATTGTTAACTTTAGTATCTACGTCCTGTATTGATTTAATAACAAGTGGAGTTAGCTTAGAATAGTCAACCATCCAGAAGCCAGTGCTTTCGTCTATTGGCACAGTTACTGCCTGAGGATAAACTTGGTAAAGTTCTTGTGCTAGAACACCATGAGCTAGCTTATGCTCTGAATCAGCCTTCCATGTATAATCATGAATTTGTATTTGATTTAGTAAATCGATAGATAGTTCTGTATCAACTACGTTTTCCTTTAGACGCATATCAGATGTAGTATTATAAGCTGTAGCGCTAGATCCAAATGTAATAGAACCAACTGATCCACCGTCACCATCCTGGAATGCGATCAATGTTGATGGCCCAGCTGATGTGTGGTCATCTAATCCTGCTTGGATTAATATACCACTACGGTTTGCATTATTACCGTCATTAAAGAAGCTAGCTATGTATGATGCAACGTTACCTTCTACATCAAGCTTATAGTCTGGTGTACCGTCTCCTATACCTAATGACCCATCATCTTCTACTGTAAATACAGAAGTATTATTGTTCTGTAAGTCTATAAACTTACCAGTAAATGACCCAGAGCCTGCGGCCATATCTATTAGAAGTGCTGTACCAGTAAATGTTGATGTTTCGTGATAGAAAGTAGCAAATGATGGTGCAGATGTTACCGTTGATGAATAAAGTCTCAAAATATCACCTTGTGTAGTACCAGTATTTTCACCAAATATTGCAGCTGGAGCAGCAACACCTCCGGCTAGTCCAGTTGTTATAGCCTGAATACCGAATGTTGCACCAGTAGTACGTATACCTGTATTAGTACCTGCAGTGTTTGAGCCTCCGGAAGCAGTTACTTCCATAGCGCGCACCAGGTTAGCCAAAGATGTATTATCTACGACACGTACAATTGTATTAACCGCAGTATTAGCAGTTGATGTAGGTGAATTTGTAAGTACGAAACGGTTACCAACCTGAACACCACCTGCAGATGGGTTAGCTGTATAGTCACCCAGTATTCCTGCTATAGCAGTAGTGACTCCATTGTTTGCAGTAGTACCAGTTATTAACATCTTAGCATCGGTTGATGCAGTTGTAGTACCTAGTAAGAATTGTCCACCATCGTCAAACTTTGCAAATGTTGTACCATTGTCTTGTATCAAGAAATCACCAGTAGAAGACAGATTTGCTATAAGATCGCCTGATCCATTATTTGTAAATGTAAAATTATAAGTAGAAGCACCAAACGCAATTGATGTAGAAGCGTCAAGTGTAGTAGAGTCTGATATGTCTGCCCAGTCTATAACATCTGCGTCAATTGTAAGAGTAGTACCGCTTCCTCCGACCACAATGTCGCCATAGTCTCCGTCTGATAGACCTCCGCCGCCAGTGGAATCAGTGTCACAACCCCATGTGTCTGCTGTTTCATCCCATTTTAGTATTTCACCATCTCCACAACCTTGGATAAGCGATAATCCTGATGCAGTCAACTCAAGTCCAGAACCACTAGATGTAGTAGATGATATAGCATCTGTGGCTGATGGCAGTAGTATTCCAAGAGATGCACCTTCTGTGCCTGTAAGAGTTAGACCTCCGTTTGATGTAGCTGATGATACATAGTTACCTGTTGTGTCTGTACCTAGAGCAACAGCATCAACTGCAATAGTCAGTGCTGTAGCACCTGATGAGTTTAATGTACCAGTTACATCACCTGTGAATGTGTCACCTGATAGTGATACTGTGCCTGTTCGGTCTGGGAAGGTATAAGTCCTGTCACCTGTTAAATCACCTACATCAAACGTTCCGTAGAAGGTAGAACCTGCGCTTTCCATTATTCTTAGCTCAGAGTTTTGATGACCTAATAAAATATCAAAGGCGCCGCCTTGGGTCCAGTTCCCGGTCAAGTCACCAAGAGCAATAGTAGGTGTACCACCTTCTGTAGAAGATGAACCTGAGATACCAT
>CAZTIN010000041.1:0-6034 GCA_964613525.1 uncultured Candidatus Saccharibacteria bacterium | reverse complement strand
ATCGTCATTTTATCGAAATATCCGCTATTTGTTCGCAACAGAAATCTTTCAAAAAGATCTATTGATTGAGAGAATCTTTCTAGTTGAATTTGATTAAATCCAGATTTAATATAAAAGTGAATTGCCAACATTTTTTCTGCGCTCATAAGCTATGCAAAAGCGCAATAAAGAGTTAACGCAATACCAAACCACATTCCAAATGCGAATGCAATAATTATTTTGACTTTTTCGTGACTCATTTTGGTTCGTTTTTAATTTCAGCTAAAGGATATTTGGTTCTAAATTCTTCCAAAGTTTCTTTAGAAAATTTTCCATGCCATTTTCCCCTACCCGCTGCCGATCCGTCTGAAAATTTAAGGGGCACACATTCGCTACAAAGAGCTTTTCCATTAAGGGGGTGATTTGCTCCAAAAGTCAGATCTTTATCATCTCTTCCCCAGTAGAATCCAAGAGCTGTATTTTCTACGCAATTGCAATTTTCACAAACAAATAGTGGCATGATTAATCTTCTTGGTTAATTATTTTGGTTTTTGATCTTTTAGTGTCTCTAAATTTTTCATCTCTACAAACAAAGCAGCTACATGGTTTGCCATGATTTTTAAAAACGTGGGGAATATCACCTTCAATATTGAAGATTTTTCCACGTTTCTTTTGTTTCAGTTTACTCAATTCAGTTCTTCGCGCTTTATCCATTTTCAATAATTTTTTCGCGTTCTATTTTCTCATTAATAGCATCAATAATCCATTTTCCTAATTCTTGTTGGAAATCACTTGCTTCCTGTTTCCCTTTTTGCGATAACTTCACTCCTGAAATAAATCCTTCTTCAATGCTGTGAAGTGTTTTTAATACACCAAGCAAATAGATCCCTCCGTTTCTTCTTCCCCAAATGTGTTGATTTTCGTTATCGTATTCAAGGTCAGTTCCTAAAAAATCTATTATTTTCATTTATTATATTTCGGATTAGGGATCAACTCACTAAATAATAATTTCGATGAAAAATTAGTGTTCCTGTATTTGGCAACAGCTGGTTTGTTTTCAAATTCATTTTTGAATAACATGGTTCCGATAGCCCAATCAACTTCAACAGGAGCGTTCCCCCAAACTTTGAAGCAAATTTCAAGATACATTTTTTGTTCTTCTTTGATTAAAAGATGACTGAATTTCATGGGCGTAAATAAAGCATTGAAATAAGAAAAAAATGAATAAATGTAGCTGTAATTAAATGAACAACAAGTCTATTTTTTGGAGACAATGTGGCTAACTTGTCTTTTGTTTCAGGTATCCCAATATATTCTGCACAAATTTTTGAAGGCAAAATGTATATTGCACATAAAACCGCTAAAAAGTACCATAAAAAGTTTTTCATAAATTAAAACGCTTTTACAACCTGCGCCTTGTCCCAGTTTCCGAGACCAACACCTTTGATTATTTTAACCTTCACGAATTGTCCTTCTGCAAATAGACAACTTCCATCTTTTTTAAAAGAATCTTCGTGCAAAGCAATTGCAAAAGAGTTTTTTGAAAAAACATTTGAATTTTCTTGATCCTTAATTAGAACAAGCTTTTCTCCTGTGTTGCTTGTGGTTATAGTTCCGTAGTATTCTTCTTTCATTCTAATGATTCCTTTCCAAAATGTTTAATTATCTTTTTGTCCTGTTTTTTCTTGAATCCTAAAACAAGCAAAATCCATTGTATTAATTTTTTGTACCAACCTGAACAACTATTGTATGAATAGAAATCAGAAATCGGATGTTTTGATTCAATCCATTCTGATTTTAAAAATGAATACAGATGGTGTTTTTTATTTCTGCCTGTCAATGAATATTCGTCTATGTGACAGCTTTCATAAAAATCAAAATTATTTTCAATCATTTTCTGTTCTAAAAATCGTTTAACTTCGTTAAAAAGTTTGATTCATGCGTGTATTCAGCATCGTTATTGTTTGTGTAAGAACCTTTAAATTTCATTAGTTATTTTTTTTGTTGCTTCAAATTTTTATTAAATGCTTCAGAAAGTATGTCGGAAAATTTTCTAAAATCCTCATCCTTTAAAACGGCATTTCTAAGTCCTTGTATCGTTTGTAAAATTGCCTCATCTTTTTCTTGAGAATCTTTTGCCGTAATCAACGTTATTACACCTATTTCAATCAAATCCCAAACAATGTCTGATTCTTTTCTTCCCGTGCGAACAGATAGTTTTTTCACTATGTTGTATTGATTTGATTCAAGTTTTATTTTGTTGAACATTTTTAAAAAATTGTTGTACATGAGCAATTACCAAAATTATCCCGCAGAAAGGCCATCCCCAAAATATCCAAAAAATTGTAGAATATTTTGGTGTTTGAGCCATGAAAAAAATACCGCTCAAAAACCAAACGATAAATATTAGAGATCCAATCATTTTTTAACCTCCCCAAATTCTTATGTCTGGATAATTTCCACTGCAACCATAATTTATCCTGCTTTCATTTCTTTGATCCATCAATATGATACCCCTCGCTGCGTCTTCAACTGACATGTAATAATGTCTCCCATTTAATTTAATGTGGTCTTTTGACGTGTAAGGAGTAGATAAATCTCTACCGTCGTAAGATAAAAATTTCAATGTTTTGTATGCTTCATAATCGTTTGTTAAAATAGCTCCACCTCGCCCAATCGGGATAAACTTTTTGATTTGCATCGAAAGACACATTAATGAATCGGCTACATATCCTCCCTTTTCCCATGTAACGGCAGCATCAATAACGGCAGTTTCTCCAATTCTATATTTACCTTCCCATTCAATATCTTCAAGACTATATTTAAGTCCTATTTTTTCAAGAGTCATAGGAATAGAAACGTAGGTTCTTGCTGGTATTTTATGAATTGTACCAGAGTTGATTAATTTTTTATGCAGAAGGTACATTAAAGATAATTCAACAGCATGCGTACAACAATCAACTGTTACAGCATATTTGCTTCCCCAGAAATCCGCTAGCTTTTTTTCAAAAATATCAATCACCTCTCTATTGTCTCCCCATGTATATCCCATCGCCTTTAAGATATGCAATTCTGGTCTTTGGAGTTCTACTGGAATTTGACCAAGAGGAAAGGGGTTATAGTTTAATTTTTCGTCGCTCATTTTTTTTCGTTTTTTGGATTAAGAATATCTGATATTGTTTCACCATTTTTCAGTCTCTCAGTAATATCTAAATCAATCTCTTCTTTAATTTCTTTCCATGCTTCTATTTTTTTTAGCATTTCTTCTTCTGATTTTGCTAAAAGCTCAGAAGTCATACGATTGTATTCAGGTATTTCGAGGTTATACAAGTGGGAAATTTTAGGGGTTACAGAAAAATAGTCGTCAAAATCACCAGCGGAAACTGATTCAATTTTAGTTTTTTGGGGCTTATTGTTTCCTCTATTTCTGAACCAAACTTCGTCACCTGTTTTAAATTCAGACTCGATTTGTTGTAAGAATAAAACATTGTTATCAGGGTATTCAATATTAGGATCGTAGACGAATTTTTTCTCTGCTTCCGTTTGCTTTTTTAATCGTCTATTTAGGAATGTCTCTAAAATATAAGAATATTCATATCCGCTCAATTGATTTTGTTGGGGCTTTAATTTATCGTGCTTGATTTTAGATTTACCTAACAAATTCAAGTCTTTCAAGTGTTTGTTTATAAAACTCCATTCATCTTTTGTGAAGTTAATAGAGGCATCCGATTGATCTAACATTGTTCCGTTAATAAAGCTTCCGGTTTTTTTATAAAAAATATCGTGAAATTTTGATTTAACAGTGAGTAGTTTTATTTGATTGTATGCAATCTTTTGAATTATGTAAAATTTGTATGCAAGAAAGCAAACCGAAAGGAAAAGAATTATAGTTGAAAAAAGAAGGAAGTGCAGCATTTTGATTGTTATTTTTTTAGATTTGATTTAGCGTTTTTATTGACAAAAATTCGGAATACAATTGCCCTGTATATTGCATAGAAAAATACAAACGCAGGAACTGCTAATCCAATAGCAACAATCCACCAACCATTTATTTTAATTGCGCCAGTACACTTCAAGAAAATAAGCATAATAAATGTTCCGTAGAATGCTGCTAAAACTAAAACTCGTTTGAAACTCATAAAATAATTATTTAGATTGTTGTATTTTCAAGCAAAACATTACCAAAGTTTCCCCAGAAATTGTAAACCCCAAGCTCTTTGAAATTCGGTAGCAACTTCAGGAGTTCAGCTTTGGTTTTTTGTCCTTCATAAAGTTCTTTATCTGAGAACTCAATGTATAAATATTTTGTAAAGTTGTTCAGTGTTTTTTGTCCTCCTAAAACAAAGTCATATTCTGCTCCGTTTACATCTACCCAAGCAAAGTCAATGAAGATGTAATTGAACTCGTTATTCCATTTATCAAGTGTAGTGCAGGGAACCTTAATTGATTTATTGAATTGAACATCTCTAAAAAGATTCAGGTGATTTTTTGGTTTTCTGATTGACGAACTTGCTGACCATTGATCTTCGTGAACGTAGTTTCTTCTTGTCTCACTGTCACTTAGATGAAGCTCAACGAATCCTGTACGATCTGAAAGTGCTGTTTCATGAAGTAATATCCTTTAGTCTTCTCCCAAAGATTTGTAAAGAGCAATTGATCTAGGATCGCATTCTAATCAATGAATTTTTGCATTAGGTTTAAGTTCCAAAATTTCTCTCGAATCCTGACCGTCATATAATCCTACTTCCAGAACGATTGGATTGTCTGAAATGATTAAATGCGATATTGCTTCTTTTGATAAATCCATATTAAAGGTCTTTATGAACTGATTTTTGTACCAAAGCTTGAATATTTCTTAATCCATCTTGCCATCTTTGTTTAGGGTCTTCAATCTTTGGATTACCGTATTCCATTGCTTTTGTTTCAGTAACCCAACAATAAAATCCTCTACGTTTTTTGCTTGCTGTGAGGGGCTTGGCGCCTGCACCTTTTCTTCTGCCTCCTCTTAAATCCAATTCTGGTTTTTTTGTGGTATCAATATTAATAACCGCCTGAAGATCTAAAGAGTTTTTGGGATTGAACCTTACATTTTTCAAGCAAACTACGTATTCGCCAAAAACAGTTGGGAATAACGATTTCAATCTTTCTGCGTTTTCTTTTGAAATCACCCCAAAATTGAATCGCTTGTTTGCCACCTCTATGCTCTCAAATAGCCCAATCTTTTTACCTGATTTAAAAACCTTCACTGGAGCAGCCCCTTGTTCTACTTGGTTTTTAAGTTTAACAATGGCTCTCTTGCTCTTTGATTTGGACTTCTTTTTTAGAATTGTTTTCTGTTTTGCCATTGATTATTGATATTCGTTTTCAAATTTACACTATTTTTTTAATTTGAATCAACCTCTTCGTATGTTTTTTCGAAAATAATCTTTTCAACTAGCCATCTCTCTCCGTCAATTCCTGTGCAAACATAGTCTCTTCCAAATCCTCTGCTAAGATGTTTTTGATTCTCAAGGGTGCTAATGTAAGGCACTTCAACTTTATGCCGACCCATTATAACGCTTGTGCTGATACTTCCGTCTGGATTTATATCGTCATCATCATAGAATCTTGTTACAAATCCATCTTCATCTCCTTGTTCAAATATCTTTGCTTGAACTGTTGCTATTTTTCTGTATGTTTTCATTTTTAATTACATTTAGTTTTGCGTTTACTTTTTAAAGTTATATAGGATCTCACATAGCAAGCAATCGCTGTTTTTTGAGAAATAATGTAGCCTTTATCCGGTGTATATTTCCAATAAGACAGACATCCGTTTTCTAAGAAAAAATTGTCTGGATATTCGTAAACATTAACTTCGAACGTTTCACTTGCTATAAAGCATAAATCACTTTGAGGCTGATAGTCTACTTTAACTGTTGTCTCAAACCAAACAGTTGAATCACATTCAGTAGGGTTTTGTTTTTTTATCTATTTGAGCATAAAACTCCGATACCTTTAGGTTCGGAGATGTAAGCGAACCCACTGATTTACTTATTGTAGTAAATATTTTTTGTTT
>CAZTIN010000040.1:0-6074 GCA_964613525.1 uncultured Candidatus Saccharibacteria bacterium | reverse complement strand
AACAAGGAGTGTTGACTTGCGAAGCCCCTACGCCTTTAGGCTTGGGGTAGTTCACGACTCTTTAATTTTTCTCCAACGTGTTACCTTTCCAAAATCAGCTATATCAGAAGCAGGTGTACTTTCAAAATCTTCCCCTAAATCAAACATCCACGTTCCGTCCCAAAAAGGTTCGCTATCTTTAACGTCAATTCCTAACTCATTGTTTTTTATTGTTGGGCTTGAGATATAGTCTCTGTAAATTGGTTTTGCTTTTCTTAAATTGAAATTATCATCCATCACCTCTAACATTTCGTTTGGAGGTGTTTCAGAAACAAAGTTCCAACTATCATCAAAATGTTCAAATTTTATGCCTCCTAATTTTATCATTATTGCAATGATAATTAAACCTGCAATTATAAAATAAGTCAACGATAGAAAATAGGCAAAGACGATCATTGATAGGCAGAGTAATAAATTAATCTGCCTTTTGTTTTCAAATATAAACTCAAGGGTTCTTTTTTTCATAATTTTTTACCCATTTTTTAGGTTTAAACTATATAATGCTTCTTGCTCCCGCTCACTTAACCATTCTCCAGTTTTTTCACTTTCAGCTAACCTCTTTTGAACCTCAAAGCTTACATCTTTTTTTGCTTTTTCCAATTCATCAATTTGGTTTTGCAGCCTATAATATTCTTGTTCCTTGGACTTTATTTCAGCCCAAAGAACTTTTTTTCTGATTATTTTGTTCAGTGTTTCGTTGTTCATTGTTATTGAGTTTTAACAAAATCAATAAATTCATCCCATGTTCCGCCTTTTTTCTTTTGGGCGCTGAATTTTTTAACAAAATCTTTTCTTAAAAAGGCATCTTCATTCGGCATGTACAAATATTCGCTCCCAAATGCTTTTATACCTCCAAAATGTCTTCCTACTGAAAGAAATGGTTGCTTTGATCCTTCAAGGATTAATATAGGTGCTTCACTGTTCATTTTGTTGATGCTTTTTAAAATTTTTCAAAAGACTATCTATATTTTCTTTGCCTGCTGGATTTGCACTTTGAATTGCATACAGCGGCAAGACCACATTGTTGTCAATACAATAATCTACAAGCCATTTTGCACAATCCATTCCTGTTTTTTCTGATTCAGGAATATCGATGCCTTCCATCATTTCTGGAAAACCAGTGGTGAAAGCCTGTATGTCGGACAAATCGTGATCAAAACAGATCGCTTCAGGTAATCCATTGGTTCTTATGTAACAAATAAATTCTTCGTAATTTTTTACCCAGACAACAGCACATTCTCTTCCTATTGGGCTAAAATTTAGCCAGTCATCTTTCAATGGGTCTCGGTAATCATCTAGCCAAAGGAGTGTTTTCATTTGAAATACAGTATTTTTTTTAACATACTAGCTCGAATGTCAATATACAAGGGGTCTTTTTTTTGTCTAAGTCAAAATCGGAATATGTTTGCACTTTATATATCCTATCGCCATTAAAATTGGTAAATGCGTCAACAACCAGACCAGTCTCTTCTTCTGCTTTGCAGTCTATTGAATCGTTTTCATAATAGCGGAAAATAATTGTGTTACCTATCATTAAATTTCTTTAATATATTATGCTCACTTTTTGATGTCTGACCACGAATCGAACGTGGATTTGCTAAAAAAATAATATCGGTTGGCTATCCAGCCTACTACAAACCTCAGAACCAAACTATCAACATTCATGAAACTTTATGCAGGATTTTAAAGAACTTTCTGCTTTATTTCTTAATCTTTGACTCAAAATAACTTTGAATTTTTAACCTTTAGGTTTTAACTTTAAGCGTTTAGCTTTTCGTTTGTTTTTTTTATGAGACTGGAGTCGAACCAGCTACCTAATGATCCTTGATCACTTGCTCTACCTAATGAGCTACTCGATGTATAACTTGCCTATAAGTTAGAAATGTTTTTAACCCAAAACATCAGGGGATAGTGTCTAGCGGTTTTCGGATAGCCAACCCATATCTTTAGATTTCAATAAATGTCACTGCATTTACCTCGCTTAATGCAGAGTCAACATCTGCTTCAAACTGTGAAATCTCAGTTTCTATTGCTTCAAGTTTTTTGTTTATTTCCAAAGGATCGATCAAATGAAATGCGTTTTGCTCCAAGAATGGTTTTGAAATAGCGGTTACATCTTCTGAATCTGATTTAACATTGTCTTTGCCAAATGAAGCCTCAAGAAGTTTCTGTAAATTACCATTTACGGTTTCATTGTTTTTATTCAATGCTCCAGTAGTTCTTACATAAACATCTTTCATGTGTTTTGCCAGCGCTTTCTTCAGTTCAATGGAGTTCTTTTTGTTTATTGCTTGAGCAATTGTCATTTCAACTCCCGCTACTTTAACTTTTGTTTCTGAATTAGCAATTACGATAGCTGACTTGATCTCTGATTTTCTTTCTATCAAATCATTTACTGACTGGAATTTTGATTGTGCGCTTTTTTCAAACTCATCCTGTTTGAATTGGCCATTAACCAATTTCCCCTTTTGAGCAAGACCAACTGGAATAATGTCGGTTATTTGTTTCGTTATTTTTGAGTCAATCAGTTTTAACTCGGATAATGCTCTGTGCAGAGTCATTTTTTGCTTTTGCTTTTCCATTATTTTTAAATTTTGAATTTCATATTTTTGCCAAAGTAAACTATTTATTTTCGATTGACAATGCTTAATTTCAAATTATTTTTGATTTATTGTTTTCTCGTATTCTAATTCCTTCAAAATAGCCAGCCTGTAGGATTCTCGATTAACTATGTTTTTTCTTTCAAAACATCTAAGGCAGGTTTCTTCTGATCCATCCAAGATAAAAGGAAAATTTGTTTCAAATTTATTTTGGCAGCAAGAACATGTTTTTATATCTGCAAGTTCTTTTGCTTTTTTTGTAGAAAATTTGTTCGGAATGGCATCTACGCGCCCATCCACCCATTTAAATCCATCTTCACATTCTCTAACTATCTGAAAAGATCCAAAGTTATAAAGATCACAATGCTTTCCTTCTTGGCAAGAGTTCATTTGCAAAAGATATGGAGGGCTGAGTTTTCTGCCGACTAATTTTTCGTGTTCTTCTTGAGTAGCCATGTTTTTTAATTGTTTCTTAAAAACAAATATATAATTTATTTTGATTGCCGATTCAATTTTTCATTTAATCAACCTAATTTAGAAAGATTCTTATTAATAGAAATTACCAATGCCTTATTTTTAAAAGCAATTCATTGATAAATTCAATATCTACGGTCTTTGGTAAATCAGATTTATCGTACAATTCGTCTAAAATTTCAATATCTTTTTCTGCTTGATCTATTATTTCTTCTAATGGAACCTCTCCTTTTCTAATTTTTAGCAGATAATCAGCATTAGGTCGTCTGACTTTGATTGTTTTATCCTTGGCTATTTCTATAGCCATATCCAAAAGCCTTCTGCAATGCAACAAATTCTTACCGTCGATTTTTTGGTCATGATTCTTTAAATCCACATATCTCTGGGTGTTTCTGTTTTCGATCCACGTTTGGTATTCCTTGAAATCTTTACAGTGAGATGAATATCCATCTTTATTGTAATATAGTACGGCTACGGGCTTCATATGTTTTGGAGTAGAACTAAGTCTAAGCTGATTACTTTCGTCTAAACAAACACCTCTAAAACCCATGTTTTTGCCATAAAATAAAGCATAACAATCCCTAAAATGATTTAAATTTACCAATCCACAATTTTGCTCAAGCATTGCATTTTTTTTCAAAAAAATTTCCAGCGGAATAGTTTTTCCGTCTTCATGAATATAACAGAAATCAAAGGGGGTTTTTCTTTCAATCCTTTCTTTTTCCCAATTCATTTTCTTATTGAGTCCTTTTGCCTTTTTAATTTGAGCAACAGCATATCCACCAAAAGATTGAGCGCATTTTTTAGTGAGAAACTTTTGTCTGTGAAAGCGTAGGTATTCAAATACAGGCGATGAAATAGCAATGCTTTCATCTTCCATAAAAAGCATTTCCAGAATTGTTGGGTTTGCCGACTGGGCTAATTGTAAGAACCTCCTAATTTCGTAATAGCATTCGTCTTTTCCAACATCAATTTGCTCTGTATATCGAAAGCATAAAAGATCGTCGTTTTTCTGAATATATATACCTTTGTAATCGAAATCAGATGTTTCAATGTTTGTGCCGTATGCTCTTGATCCGACAAGTGTTTTGAAAATTATTTTGTGTTCCATAAAATCTCATTTACATTCTCATTAAGCCATTTTTTTGCACCTTCAATATCTGAAAAATCACCATTTTCCTGAGCCTCATGAGATTTGTCAAGTATCTTTTTAAAGTCAGGGGACGGTTTTAATCCAATTTCCAGCAGATGTCTACCCATTAAAATATACTCATAAGGTTTTTCAACTACATTTATTTCATCTGCAATTGCAAGGATCTCTTTTGCACCTGTTAGTTCCTTAAATTCTGATCCGCCTCTTCCGTTGGTATCTGCCTCCATAACATACAGCAGTTGTTTGATGGTAGCAGGAACCAATCTTCTGGATAATTTTTTAACGGCTCTGTGTCGGCTGCTTGGCTTATTAATCATACTGATGTTTACGCCCGCTAAGTGATTAGCTACAAGTTTTGAAATAGGGGTAATCAATTCTTCATAAAATCCGAATTGAGGCAAAATATCCAAAACCATTTTTCCTCCAAGTTCTTCGTGACCTTCACTAGTAATGGTCATTCTTCCGCGTTTTTCCTTTTCTTCTGTGGTTTGTGGCTTAGCAATATCATGAAACAAGACAGACAATACCAAAATAGCCTTCTCTTTTCCGGCTATCCCTTCTCTTTCAATTATTTTGTCCATGTGAGCCAAACACATTTCTGTGTGGATTTCGACGTCTCCTTCAGGATGGTAGATAGCGTCCTGCGGGGTTTGTTTGAGTAGTTTGAAAAAAGGATACGAATCAATCAATCCAGACTCTCTCATAAACTCAAAAATCAAGTGGTGATGGGTGCCTTTTTCTGCCCACTTCATCCATTCTTCAAAAAGCCTTTCCTTTGGTAAAGACGCGAACTCATCTGATTTTGTCATTAATCTCATTTGCAAAAGTGTTCCAATACTAATATCGAAACCAAATCTTGCCTGAAACTGCATTGCGCGTAAAACACGCAGAGCGTCTTCAGAGAATTTTTTTGAAGTATGTCTGATGATTTTGTTTTCAATGTCTGAAAGTCCATTAAAATAATCGTAGATTTCAAAAGTAAGGGGATTGTATGCTAATGAGTTCATGGTAAAATCTCTGCGCATGGCCGCGTCTTTTACGCTCATATTCTCATCTACGACTATTTCAAAGTCTTGGTGTTTTACCCCTATTTTGTTTTCTCTTCTTGGGATTGAAAAATCGTAAATCTCTTTACTGTTCTTTGGAGTGAACTTTATTACGCCAAATGCTTTTCCTACAAAATTTACTGATCCAAATTGACAAAGTATTGTGCTCAATTTTTCATAAGACATTCCGTACACTTCAATATCAATATCTTTTGGCACAATGTTTAGGATTGCGTCCCGAACCGATCCGCCCACAATTAACGATAAACAATTGTTTTCTTTATTAAGGGCTGTCAATATACCTGTCAACACAGGATCTAACTGAATGTTTTCGAGTTTTTTCTTGATAATCATTTGGCTTTTTTTTACAAATATAAGATTTATTTTGATTATCAAACTATGTTTTCAAAATAAAATCAACTTCTAACCAAATTATTCAGATAATCAAACATTTCAGAGTATTCGTCGCAATACAATTTATCTACAAAATCAGGATTCTCATTAAAATAAGCTTCCATCATTTTGCTTTTCTTTTCTTTGGAATATCTGACGTTGGCTATTCTATCGCATAGCTTCACAAATGTTGCGAAAGGGGTTTTACGGATTCCTTTGTAGTATTTGTCGTTGGCACGCTCCTTTCTGGTCTTGCCTTTCTCATTGGTCAACGCATAGCCTATTTCAGCTATCTGCTCTCCAAGTTCTTTTTTTACATCGTTGTAGGTTTGGCGGCAATCTTCCATTACATCGTGAATCCAGCAAGCG
>CAZTIN010000039.1:0-6140 GCA_964613525.1 uncultured Candidatus Saccharibacteria bacterium | reverse complement strand
CCTGATTGACGTAACGCCCACCCATCGGCTAGACTGACAGCACAACCAGATAGTGCGGAGGCAGTGCCCCGTTGATGACCGGAAACGGTCGTCGCGGGGCACTTTCGTTTGCGAGGAATCGAATGGCAGACGATCCACAGGTCGACGCGACCCAGGCGGACGCCGAGACCACGCCCCAGGCGGGCACCGAATCCCAGCAGCAGCCGGAGACGACCCAGGCGGACGCTCCGACGAACGACGGCGGGCTGAGCCGCGAGGAAGCCCGCAAACTACGCAACGAAGCCAGCAGTCTGCGAAAGCGGCTCAAGGACCTTGAGGACGCGCAGCTTAGCGAGTCCGAGAAGCTCAAGCGCGACTTCGAAGCGACGGCAGCGGAGCGCGACGAACTGCGCCAGACGCTGCGCTCAATGCGTGCCGAGGCTGCCGCGCGTGACGCCGGTGCCGTCTATCCCGACCTCGTTGCTGGCCGTATCGATCCCGAGGCAATCGACGATCCGAAGGCGCTAGCCCGCGCGATGACCGATCTGAAACAGCAGTACCCGTCGTTATTCCGGAGCCAGAACGGCTCAGTGGACGCCGGGGCGCGGGGTGACGTTGTCGCTACTCGTGACATGAACCAGTTGATCCGACGGGCGGCCGGGCACAGCGTCTAGGCCGCTGAAACGAAACGGAACCCGACATGCCCTATAACTCATTGATCAGCCGCGCCGACGCGGCGGCGATGGTGCCCGAGCAGGTGTCCAACGCCATGCTCGGCAATCTGTCCAACACCAGCGCCGCGCTGGCCACGTTTACCCGCATTCCGGTCGCACGTAATCAGGTGCGTTTCCCCGTCCTGAGCGCCCTGCCGACCGCCTATTTCGTCACCCCGACGGATACCGGCCTCAAGCAGACGACCGAGGCAGCATGGTCGAACGCCTACCTCAACATTGAGGAGCTGGCGGCTATTGTCCCGATCCCCGAGGCCGTCCTCGACGATGCTGGCTACGACGTGTTCGGTGCCATCCAGCCGCTGCTGGAACAGGCCATCGCCCGTGCGTTGGATGCTGCGGTGTTCTTCGGCACCAACGCTCCGGCATCGTGGCCTGACGATGTTGTGACCGCTGCCGTAGCGGCTAGCAACACGGTCACACGCGGCACAAACAACGCCGCCGCTGGTGGCATCGCCGAAGACCTCAACGATCTGTTCGCGACACTGGAGTCCGACGGCTACAACCCCAACGCGCTGATTGCCAACACGACGCTCCGCGCCATGCTGCGCGGTGATCGTGATACGACTGGCGTACGGCGGCTGGAAGTGTCGCCGAACGACATCTACGGCGTGCCGGTGACGTATCCGATGGCGGGCCAGTGGCCGTCCGGCACATCGGAGGCCGAGATGATTGCCCTGCAACGCGAAAATTTCGTGATCGGTGTCCGGCAGGACATGACGTACAAGATCATCACCGAGGGTGTTATCACCGACAACACCGGGGCGATTATCTACAACCTCCCACAGCAGGACATGGTCGCGCTGCGCGTCGTGTTCCGTGTGGGGTGGCAGGTCTCCAACCCGATCAACTACCAGCAGGTCACCGAGGGTAGCCGTTACCCAGCGGCCGTCCTGCGAACTCCGGAGTCCTAGTGATGACCGAGGAGGAACGCGCGGCGCTCTACCGTAGCCAGCAGGCGCAGATGGCACGCCAACGCGCGGCCATTGAGCGGGGGCTGGCCGGCAATGCCGCCGCGCGTGCCGCCCTCGATGATGACTATGAGCCGATTGTCCAGTGGCTTGCAGAAAGGAACTCGACCGATGGCGGAGAAAAAGGCTCCCGCATCCTCGCGAACTGACGACGTCGGGCATTCCGAGGTGCAGTCGGCGTTCGACGAGGCCAACGAGCGCGGCTATTTCGGCACCGTGCCGGACGAGCGGCCCAATGAGGACTACACGCTAGCCGGTTCTGTTCGGCGGGCGAAGGAGGAGCGCAAGTGAGCGGGCAAGCGCCACTGACCAGAACCTATAGCGTCATCATCCCCGGTGCGGCTGCCAATGCCGATTTCGTCGCCACCATCTGTGTGGCGGAGTTTGCTGGCACGCTGACCGAGGCGTTCTACATCGCGGACACGGCCATCACCGGCGCGGACACGGAAAGCCGGACGCTCAACATCCTGAACCAGGGCACCGATGGCGCAACCGGCACGGCGGTCACAATGGCAACGACGGCGTTTGTCTCCGGCACCAACGCAGCGCAGTACCACCGTACCGATCTGGCGCTATCCAGTACTGCGGCGGACCTGAACGTAGCGGTCGGCGATGTCCTGACCGTCCAGTCGCTGCACGTTGGCACGACCGGGCTGGCCGACCCGGGCGGCACCGTGTTCGTTACGTTGAGCCGGGCATAGTCCGATGACCGAGGCTGAGGCGCTGGCCCGATTGTCGATCATGGTCGCATGGGACGCCGAACCGGCGCTCTCCCCAGACGAGATGGGCATGCTGGTTGATGTAGCGCGGCGAGCCGACGCAGACGGTCTGGCACCGAGTGACACGGGCTGGACTCCGACGTGGGATCTCAACGCCGCGGCAGCCGAGGGCTGGCGCTGGAAGGCGGCGAAGGTGGCGAACCGCTACAACGTCTCGACTGACGGCCAGTCGCTCAGCCGGTCCGACCTGATCGCGCACTGCGAGCGCATGGTCAGCCAGTACCAGCGCCGCATTGCTACCAGCGTCCCGATGCGGGGCGCGTGGACGGAGGCATAGATGCCACAGTGGGTGTATTTCGCCGACCATTCCGAGGCGGTGCGGCTGGATCACTACCGACGCCACGAGGACGAATACACGGGCCGGGAGATCGCCTACGTCCTCGACACCCGGACTGGCGAACGCAGTCCAGAACTGCCGAAGCCGCGCACCAAACGGCCATCGGAGCAGGCCAGTGATTCCGAGTAGCGAACTGGCACTACTCCGCGCCGATCTCACCGGCGTCCTCGCTGACTCCTGCGCGGTTGTGCGGGTGACGCGGACGCAGACCGACTCGGGCGGCTGGACGGATGCGACAACGACGCAATCTGCGCAGCCGTGCCGTGTGGGGCCACTGAGCGGGCGTGAGCGCATCGCAGGCGGCAAGATCGCCGAAGAGGCTGATTTGGTCGTGACGCTGAAATACGACGCTGATGTTCGCAGTGATGACCGCATTACACACGGCGGCAAAACGTACGAGGTTGTGTCGATTGATGACCGCACCGACCGGCTGGTTCGGCGGGTGTACGTGAGGAGAACGGGATGAGCGCGTTCCTGCGCACGTTCAGCGCGTTTGACATCATCGTCCTCGCCATGTCGTTGACATCTATAGCCATGACACTCAACCAGATGCGCCGACGCAGGCGCGCAGAACGGACGGGTTAGCAGATGGCACAGAGCGCAGCACTCGAAATCAGCGTACTGGACATCGAGCCGGTGATGGCGGTCGTTGAGACTGCGAGTGTCGTGCTGCAGGTGCTGTCAGAGCGGAGCTCCATCAGCGCCGATACCGATGCAGCGGTGGCGTTGCAGGACGCGATGGACGGGCTGCTGGAACATCTGCGGGAAGGCGGCGAGTAGATGGCTATTCGGGTTCGCATTAGTAACAACCGGCTGCCTGACATCGCGCGGCAACTTCCTATCGCGCGTCGCACCATTGTGGCTCGCCGTGGCGCAGAGATGCGTGACATCGCAGCCCGACTGAGCCGAGTAGATACCGGCGAGATGCGGGAAGGCTGGGAGTTTCGCGAGACAAACCAGGGCGGCGTCTTGGAGAATCAGGTGCCGCACACCGTCTTCAATGAGTACGGCACCGTGAAGATGACTGCGCAACCGATGGCACGACCAGCCGCCGAGCAGACATTCCCCAAGATCATCGAAGACTTCGAGAACTTGGAGGGTTTGCTGCGATGACCGCGTTCGAGCCATTCATCGCCAAACGCTACGTGCGATCACGGCTGATCCAGTCTTCAACACTGGCGGGCCTGATCGGCACGAGCGTCTACGCCGATGTGGCACCGAGCGGTTCCACTGCGCTGTACGTCCTGATGACCGTCGTGAGTGCTGAGGATCTCATGGTCGTTGGCGCTGATCGTGTCTGGTCGAATGTCCTGATGCAGGTCGAGGCATGGGGCCGGACGGCAGACGACGCGGTGGTCGCTCAGGTCGCGGCAGCCATTGATGCGGCGCTGCACGATACCAGCGGCACGATGACTGGCGCGGACTATGGGGCAGGCATCGTGTTCAGCAGCACGCGAGAACGGGCGCTGAACCTGCCGCCCGAGATTGACGGCGACACGATCTGGCGTCGTGCAGGCGGCGAGTATCGGCTCAAGGTGCAGGCAGCATGACGGAACGTGAGTTTCTGGACAAGCTATCGCGCCTGATTACGGCACAAGTTCGTCTTTTTGAGCAGATGACGGGCCGACCGTTCGGTTTCGTTGTCCACATCACCCGCAAGGGTGACAGCCACGGGGCATAGGTTCGCCCCTACGCTGCGCAGACTCCACCCAGAACGAGCCACGCCGATTCGCTCCGGCCACGCTCACAGCAGTTATCCACTGATTGTGAGGTGTCCTCATGGCAGAGCGATCAGCGATTTCGCAGGGAATCCAGGTTGGCGTCGAAACGGTTGAAGGAACTGCAGTAGCCGCCAACAAAAAGCTTTCTAGCCTGTCGATCGTCCCCAGCCCGAACATGGAGTTCTCCTCGTTCTCCCCAGCGGGCAACAAGTTCGACACGCTCTCGATCCTCAATCGTGAGTGGTCGAACATCAGCCTCGATGGCTATCCGACCTATACCGAGCTCATCTATGCGCTGTCGATGCTGATGGGCGCGGCGACGGTCACGACTCCGGTCGGTGCCACGAACGCGCGCCAGTGGGAATTCACGATCAACGCCACGTCGGACGATCCGCCAAAGTCGCTGACGATCGAGCGCGGCGACAGCAACCTCGCGGAGAAGGTCGCGGGCGCGGTATTGAACGCCCTGACCATCGGGTTCTCGCGGACCAGTGATCCGTCACTCTCGGGCGATGGTTTCGCGCGCCAGTACCAGACTGGCGCGACCCTGACGGCCAGCCCGACAACGATTCCGCTCGTGCCAGTCCTGCCAAAGGACGTGTGCGTCTACGTCGATGCGCCGGGCTCCGACCCTGAGGCCGCGCTGGGCACGACGAAGCTCACGCGCTGCAACAACTACTCGTTCGCCGTGGGCAGCCGGTTCTCCAATTTCTGGGCGCTCGACTGTGCGCAGGACTCCTACGTCGCGACGCTGGAAACGAAACCCACGACAACCATCGAGCTGGGCGTCATGGCCGATTCCACCGGCATGGGGTTCCTGGCGAACGCACGCGCGGGCGATACCCGGATGGTGCGTATTGAGGCGGATTCGGGCGTCGAGATTGATACCGGCGTGGCGACCAGCACCTACCGGCTGACCATTGACGCGGCGATCAAGTTCTCATCTGTCGGCGATCTGGCCGATCAGGACGGCGCGATGGTGCTGCCCTACACCGGCACGATCGTGTTTGACCCGACGTGGGGCAAGGCGTTCCGTGTTCAGCTCGTGAACAACCTGACGGCTCTTTAGCGTGTATCACCGGCGGCTGACTGTGGTCGCCGGTCCTCCCCATATCTGAGAGGGACGTAGCAGATGGCAATCAGTGTCAAGAAACGGCGCAAGATCGAGAAGCTCGTGACAGTCGAGTATGACGGCGACTCCGCAGACGTGCGCTACCGGCCGGCGGCAATCACCAAGGGGCTGTCGGAAGAGATCCTCGAACAGGACTTCAAGACGTCATCGCAGGTCATCGCCTACTGGCTGAGTCAGGTGGTCGTCACGTGGGACGTGCTGGATGAAGACGACAAGCCGATGCAGCCAACTCCGGAGCTAATGAGCCAACTGGAACCGCAGTTCCTGTCGGCCGTGCGTGACGCGATCGTGGAGGACATGGCCCCAAACCCGAAGAGCGGCGGGGGCTCCTTCACTGGCTAATGCACGGTGAGCGCGCCGCCCCGCCGCCTGAGTGGGCAACGGTACTGATTCTGGCAGAGAAATGGGGATGCCCCCCGTGGAAACTGGTCGACGACGATCCAACAACCAAGCTCGAATGGCACAACCGCGCGGTTGCGCTGGAGAACGC
>CAZTIN010000038.1:687-6633 GCA_964613525.1 uncultured Candidatus Saccharibacteria bacterium | reverse complement strand
GCGTACTGAGTATAAGTGCTACCAGCGGCACCTTCGCTGACTTTGGTAATACAGTATTCATTGCCGCCAATATTAGTTGACTGTGTAATACCGGCGCGGTCAGTTTCAAGCCCTGCATTTACACAACTAAAAGGCTCGTCGACTGTATTAATTATTGCTGGCCAGTCCACCGGTGTAACGTATGTTGTCTTAAATTCGTATTCTTTGACTTCACCATTAGTTACCATGTTAGAATCCGGGGTTTTAACTGTACGGAAAAATATTAAATATATTCCAACCATTATAAGAACTAGGATTATGATTTTGTTTGTTTTCATGATTTATAAATATATTACTTGTGATAAAAAGTGTCTCCTTGTAAATATCCGAAATTAAATTCTTTGAGTATTTCACCCGAAGCCATCGAATCATAGTTATCTATTAAAAATTCTTCGATTTTATCTGAATTTACTTTAAAATCTGGACCATGTTCCGGTAATAGATTCTTAGGTATAGTTATGATAAACATACCTTTTAAATTCCTATGAGGGCTCTGCCCGTCTAGTATTTTGCTTATTTGGTCCACGGCGCCACTGCCGCCAGTTAATGCCATCGTACCTGAGAGCCCTGTACCCAAACTGTATTTAAAATTAGAATTATAGATATCTTCAGCTACATCTGGGGCTGTAATATGGGTAAATACATAATTATCCCGGGCGGCTTCTTCTAAAACATTTTTTATATTTTCTAGACCTTTGGCTTCTTTTAATTCTTGATTTGACTCTAATTTACTATCTTCACTAGCTAATATTTTAGACTTCCAGGATTCCGGTATGTCACCAAAAGACTCGATGCTTTCACCTGACTTGTACCGCTCTATATATTCATCTACTTTATTCTTAGGACCATTATTAAAACCTTGTTCCATAATATTCTATTCGTTATTTATAACTAATAATTTCGAAGGGCTCTGATGGCCGTTCAATATCTTAACCTTACCTACTGGTAAACTAAAATGGTTCGCGACTAACTGTATTACCCTGGTATTAGCCATATTTCTCTCCGCCTTCTCTCGAACTTTTACTTCATATAAATCATCGCGGACTTTAGTAAACTCTTCCTTCCTGGCGCCTGCGGTAACCCTGACTTTGATGTACATATTATTCGATTACTTTGCCTGATATATCTTTAACTGATGTGAATATTTGCTGCAGTAAAATACGCACGATTATAAATACCGGTATAAAAACGATTACACCTAAGACAAAGATTATTCTAAAAAATAGCATAGGGTTAAATATAAGGTTCGTAAAACCTAGTATAAAAAACAATGCCAATATGAGCCCAAATATAACAAACGGTAGTATTGCTAATTCTTTTGCCATGTCGGTTATTTCACTTGCAACAGCATCGCTAGGATTTACTTTGAATTCTCTATACAACTTTTTTAGCTTAAAAACTTTGATTATCAGCATATGCCTATTATACCACTACAAAAGCCCGGCATGCACCAGGCTTTAAAAATCGGAGAGGTTGAGCCTCTCCGATTAGTTATTGTCTTTGTATTCCCAGAGGAATAATGATAGTTCAGTCCAGGACCCATTATAAGGCTTGGCGAGCTTTAGCATTTCGTCAGCTGTGGGCACATGGTCTAAACCAAAATATTTCTTAAACCCATTCTTAATACCCAGGTCCAGTAGCGGTAAGACATTAGGACGCTTTAGATTAAATATCAGAAACATGTCCGCAGTCCACACACCGATACCTTTGACAGCTATTAGATGCTGGCGGATATCATCGTCAGACATCTTCTTAAAATCTTTCGGGTTTACTGTGCCGTCCAGGAACTTGCGAGACAAGTCTAACAGGTGGCCCTGCTTCTGCGCGGATACGCCAGCACTTTTAAAATCCTTCTCCTTTAGCTTTAAGACTAATTCAGGACTAAGCTTCTTGTCCGGGAATAAATTTATAAATTTATTATAAATACTCTCAGCTGCTTTGCCTGCCAACTGTTGGAATATTATAGCCCGCGCAAGCGCGGTAAATTCCCCACCCTTCTTGCCTGGCTTTATCTTGTCTAACCTTTGATTATTTAAAATTATCTTTTTTGCCATATGATTTATATTCCAACATTCTTGAGAATGTTATTTTAATGAGTTCATGAACTGTATTGTCTTTTTACCGTACGGAGAAAGTGAATGTAGTACATGACGCCCTTTGTAGTTTTTATTTAAAAGACCTGCTTGTAACAATCTTCTAGTGTGTTCAGATATTGTTTTTATATTTGCATCTAGATGTTCAGTGATTTGCTCTAAAGTAATATCTGGCTGTTTGTGTACTAAATACAAAATACTAATTCGCCAATGATTAGCCATGCCCTTGAAATGACGTTCTATTTGCTTAGGATTTTTCATAAACTAATTATATACCTATACAGAGAACATTCCAACATTCTTGAGAATGTGAGAATGTTATTCTGTGGGGAGGAATTTCATGGAGATGGAGTTCACACAGTGGCGGATGTTTTTAGGTGTTAGCATTTCACCCATAAATACGTGACCAAGATGCCCACCGCATTTAGCGCAGGTTATTTCTGTCCTAATACCGTCTTGATCCATTGTGCGTTTTACTGCACCCGGGATTTCGTCGTCAAAGCTGGGCCAGCCGCAAGTAGATTGAAACTTGTCCGCTGAGTTATACAGTGGATTATCACACTGCCGGCATACATATACCCCATGCGCGGTATTGTCATTATACTCGCCAGTAAAAGGCATCTCTGTGCCTTTGTGGATGATTATCTTCGCCTCTTCTTCTGTTAGTTTATTTAGGTGCATTGTCTTTATTTATGGTTAACTTTTTTATAAAACTTACGGAATCTTTTAGTTATACCAATTTTATACCAGTTCCAAGGTTTTAAATCCTTAGACCAGTGACGAGAAAGATATTCGCCATAGTTACAAGAACTGCACGCGTAAATATATTTTTTAACTGGATTATATTCTAAATGATACTGAACTTTAGGGTTATGTTCGCTATATTCCCTAAAACATATTGGGCAAATTTCTATATCTTGCATAAGCTTATTCTACTTTAATTCATGTTTAAATAAAATTATATTTTTCTCAATATCTTCTTCTATTTTTTGAAAATTCCATCCATTTTTATTATCATCAACTAATTTAATTCTCCAAGAGCTTAAATGTGCCAACTGTTTATCTGCTTTATTTTTTACAAAATAAATATAATCTGTCAATTTAGGTCGGATTTGCCCCCAGTTTTCAATAAAATCATCTGCACATATATCATCTTCTTTGAATTGCATTTTTAATTGTTCTTCGTTTTTATAAAAAAATCCTATTAATATTCTAGAATGCAAAGCTAGTGACTCTATCAATAAATTAGTTTGAAACTTATTTTGCCTATTAATCTTCAAATTTTTTATAGTTTCCCTAAACATAACTATTTCATATTCCAATAACTCGAGTTTTTTATCTTTAGGGAATTTCCCAATACATGATTTCCAATAATTTTTGTCCATTTTTACCTTATTTTAAATAGCTGTCAAAATATATAGCGTGGCAGGTGTAGCCGCCGGGATTCTTTTGCAAGTAGTCCTGGTGGTAGTCTTCCGCGGGCCAGAATTTAGTAAATTTCTCCAGTGTTGTAACGACCGGCGCAGGCCAGCGACCCGAATCGTTAACTATTTTTATAAAGTCCTGTGCTTGCTGTAATTCTTCATCATTCTGGTAGAAAATAGCGCTACGGTATGATGTGCCAATGTCATTGCCCTGCTGATTCAGCGTGGTAGGGTTATGAATCTGAAAGAAGAAATCTAGCAGCTTCCAGAAGCTAGTTACAGTGTCGTCATATTCTATTTCCAAGGCTTCAGCGTGACCAGGATGGTTCTCATATGTCGGGTTGTCATTACTGCCGCCAGTATAGCCGGCAGTAATATTAATTACGCCACTCTGACTACGCATTAGTTCTTCCAGACCCCAGAAACACCCACCAGCTAAATATGCTTTCATTACCATATTATTTATTCATGGTGGTTATTGTTAACTGCAAAACTGTAGCAAATGATACCCATAGTAAATAAGGTATTTGAATATACGCTAACCATTTCGCATAAGGATAGATAACTATCATAGTCCATATAATGGTTATAAGCACTAGGACAATGTCCACGGATGCTAGCGTTAGGTTCTTTAGTCCGAATTGTAATGGGGTAAACGCAAGATTAAAAACTATATTTAATATAAATGGTAACAATACAGCAAAAGGAATTTGCTTCTGCATGAACATCATTAGGACTTTGCCGTATGAAATGATGATTAGTATGTATAGTACGCTCCACACGGGACCAAATATCCACGATGGCGGCGCCCAAGAAGGCTTCAAAAGCTCAACATAATTAACATAGTTTCTCATATTAATATTATAACAAAACCCTGTGTCTTTCGACACAGGGTGTTTTTTAAGGTTTTAATGCTTTACTTAGCAGCAAACATATTGCCGTTTTGAAGAGTCCAACGGAAGAAAGTAACCACCGCACCGAATATCAGAATGAATGGTACAGAACAATTCTGATACCTTTCATACAATACCGGCGAAGATTTGGAGGCTTCGTGGTAACTCATGCCTTCCAGGATAAATTTTGTACCAAAGAATTGGTAGAAGATCGCAGTTCCAAGAAGTGTAAAAACGAAGAACATAATGATGTTAGCTGATCTGTTGTCTGTTCTAAAGAACAAGGCTGCTCCGATTGCGGCAATACATATGAAAGCCTCGAAAATCAAACTTAATAATTGCATAATTTTTAATAATTTATTGAGTAAAGTATATCATACTATACCATATTTGTCAAGTATTATTCACCTGCTCTATTTTAGGCCGTATTAGAACACGATTTGCAATTTTTAACAAAAAATGCTAAATTATAAGGGAATTTTTAAAAAATATAATATATGTCAAAAAAAAGAAGTTTAACAAGCTGGATGCTGCTCGGAGCGAGGTCAGTACTAGCAACACTAGGATTAAGTATGGCTACTAGCCTTGTTTGTGTCTTGAGAAATCAAGATTTTTATTTTTTTCAGTTTCCTTTTTACAAGCTCAACGCCGGCGAACAAACTGCCAAGATTATGAACTTTTGGGAGTATCATTATCTAAGTTGGGGGTGGATTGGACCATTTGTACTTTTATTGCTTGGCACACTAGCCACAGGCGCTGGAGCATGGTTACTATGGAAGGAGGACCAAATCGAAAAAGAAAACACAAAACACAGATTAGCCCTTTCTAAAAACACAAGAAAAACACAAAGACACAGAGAAGAGGAAGAAGCTCTTTTCGTTTAAAAATCAACTGCACACTAAAGATTATGAAAACCCCACAGAAGATAATTCTGATGGGGTTTTTGTTTTAGATACACGTTAGTAATTATTTTATTAGAATTTGCGAATGACAGCACGTACAATAGCATTAATTAGTAAGTACTGCTCGGGGTAGATGGGTTTATAATTCTTGTTAGCAGGTTCCAGCCAGACCTTGTCACCGTCTTTACGGAAATATTTCATAGTGAATTCCCCGTCCACATTAGCTATAACCATGTCACCGTCTTTAGCGTAGTTAGTCTTTTCTACTATGACCATGTCCCCGTCTTCGATATGAGCATCTATCATGGAATCACCGTCGACTTCTAGAACATAGGTATTAGCTTTGCGAGGCACAAGATAGTCCGAAAGATTAATAGTGTCGTTAAATTCTTCGGCAACATCCGCTGGAAAGCCGGCTTTGACACTACCTAGTAATGGAATCTCTGAGAACATAGTGTCTGGAACTAAGCGACCCAAATGGTCTTTAGCGACTATACCAGCAGCAAGTAGTTTGTCGACAACACGAGAAACCGCATTCTTAGACTTGTACCCAAATAGTTTCATCATTTCGGTATAAGTTGGCATGCGGTTTTCC
>CAZTIN010000038.1:0-677 GCA_964613525.1 uncultured Candidatus Saccharibacteria bacterium | reverse complement strand
ATAGAAGGCTATTAATTTTTCTTTATGGTCTTGATTCATATTATGCTGACGCAAGTATCCTGCCTAGGAAGCTGCGCTGACCCTTAGATACTGTACGTGTGTATAGCTGATGCTTCCACATGGTTTGTACTAGTATCTTGTGGTTCTTCGCTTCTTCTTTGTATTTTTGACCCATTAGGATCTTCTTATCGATGATCTTGTTGAGTCTGGCAATCTTGCGCTCGATTTGGTTTAGATATTCTTCGTGTGACATATATTTACAAATAATTACTAATAAACTTGTAAATATATTATAAGTGAACGATCGTACACATGCAAGTATTTGAAGACAGGGAAGTGTGGATAACTAAAAATTACTTTAAATATCCTTCTTCTTTTAGTAGGCGCGCTTTCTCAGACATACCGCCACGGTTGTACTGACCTACATTACCGTCACTACGGATGACGCGGTGACATGGGACGCCTTTCCTATAGTTAGCCTTCATAATGCTACCTACTGCCCTACTAGCGCCCGGACTGCCGGCCATAGCAGCGACCTCTTTATAAGTCATGACCTGCCCGCGCGGAATACTGCGAACAATGTCTAAAACTCTGTCAGTAAAACTTGGCATGGATATATTATACCCTGTAGTAGAATAAATTCACTACAGGGTAAACCCCTGCTAGGTTTGACATTA
>CAZTIN010000037.1:0-6720 GCA_964613525.1 uncultured Candidatus Saccharibacteria bacterium | reverse complement strand
CGCCCGCGGGCAAATACATGTTTTTTGCAGGCGACTCGTCCGGCTCGCCCTCGATCAGTGTGGTGACGCGTGACAGTACCAATTACGAAGCGTCGCCCGGCTACGAACCGCCTTCGAGCTACGATACAGGTTTTGTCTACCTTAGACCTAGCCAGGGTTTTTTGATTGCGGGCACGCAGGCATATTTTTTGAGTTACTATCCAGGACTCTATTTTGAATACCTGGATGCTTACGGCGAAATGAATGTCAATCGTGCAGTGCCAGGTACCACGCCGATCCCAGCCAGCAATAACTGGCGCGCAATGGACTTTGACATCGCAGGCGCGACACGCCGCTGGCGCTCGGACGGCAACAACACGCCCGCCTCGCGCTGGCAAACCAATATCACGCACTATGCCGTCTATGTGCCGCCGCTTACTATCACGCAAATGGGTGTGGTGGCCGAGTACATGGCCGCCGGGTCTGCCACGGAAAATGCACGCGCGCTTAACGTGGCCTATGGGGGCGACCTGCCCGAATATCCCGTGCTGGAACTGCGCGGGCCGGTCAACAACCCCACCATCAGCAACTTGTCCACCGGCGCCGTGTTGGACTTTGGCACCATCAGCATTCCGTCGGGCACGGTCTACACGATTGACTTGCGCCCCGGCTACAAGACCATCACCGCGGGCGGCATCAACAAACGCGGCGAACTGACGAGCGCGAGCGACCTAGAGACGTTTCATCTTGCGCCCGAACCCGTGGTCACCGGCGGCACCAACGTGCTATTTTTGGGCGGCACCGGGCACACCAGCACCACGCGCCTGGTGGCAACCTACTACAACCGTTATATGAGCTTCTAATGGCCTTCCAACTGCACATTGACGTTAACGGCGCAATTACCTATCTATCAGACGGCAACCCGTTCCGCGTGGAGAGTCTGCGAGAGGCAAGCAGCGCGGACATTCAGCGGTTGCGTCAGGCCGGGCCATTGGCCCAGGGCGAGACGGATTTGGGCTATCGGCTGCGCCCGCGCACGCTGACGCTGCAACTCCTGTTTTATGCCACCACGGACGCCATTCTAGACGGCTATCGCGACACGCTGGTGGGCGCGTTCAAGCCAGTGACGGGGTTTGAAATCGAGTTGCATCTTGAGCGCGACGACGGCACCACGCGCGCGCTGACTTGCCAGACCGTCGAACAAATTGAGATTGACCCGGTGACCGAGCATCGACCGGGCCATCTGCACCGCGCCACGATTACTCTGCGCGCGGCCAATCCGTTGTGGGCGGCGGCAAGCACCACCAGCGGCACGGTAAGCACGGGCGTCAATCAATACTGGTGGCGCGCAGGCACAGCCATTGGGTCGGCCAACGTGATGGAGGCCATCGAATACCCCTATCAGGGGCGTCCGTGGAACTACGTGGGCACACCCGCCGTCCCCGACCGTTTTACGGTTGCCTTTCGCAGTGGGCAAGAAACAGCGGGCAGCACCAAAGCGGCCTTTCATGCGGGGACAAACTCGCTTGGCGCCCTCGCTGCCGACGCGTACTTTTATTACGATAATTCCGTGGACAAGTTTGGTTTCTCGATGCAGGGCACTGTAGTGTCGGATTTGCCCGGCGGCACGCAGAATTATATCTGTGTAGGAAACGTTGCCGGCGGCACCGTTTTTTATGCAGGAACCACGGTGCTGCTCACCAACAGTCTCGGCGGCAACATTCATGGCGCGACACGGCGCTGGCGCTCGGATCGATCCGGCAGTGCCTCATCCTACTGGGAAAGCGAATTGCCTAAAGCCGCCATCTATGACATTGCGCTGACCGAGACGCAGCGCGTCGCGCTTGATACCTGGATGAATGGCACGGCGGTTTTAGGGTCGGCGAATCTGGTCAATAGTGGAGACGTCAACGCCTACCCCTATATCACGATTACCGGCCCCATTGCCAACCCCAAGCTCGTCAACATCACCACGGGCCAAACCATTGACTTGTCTGGTATCAATGTGGGTAACGCGCAGACTCTTACACTCGACTTGCGCACAGGCGACAAACAGACGGGCGGCGACCAAAACTTCTTGCAGCAGTTGACCTCGCCCATTGCGCTGGCGAACTGGCATCTGGCCCCGGCCCCCGTTGCTGCGGGCGGCACCAACACCATCGTCGTCTATGGTGGCGGCACGTTTACCACAGCAAGTAAGGTTGTGATTCAGCACACCAACCAGTACATGAGCTTTTAACTATGGCTGTCGATTACGCAATTGTCATCAAGTCTCGTACCGGCACGGTGCGCCGCGTGTTGACCGGCGACGCGGGCGGCTTTCGCTGGCTCTCGTATCGCAAGCAGACCAATGCGCCGGGGCTGCTCGTCTTTGACCTGGACGGCGACCATGCCGCCATCAGCGACTTAGAGCAGGACGGGCAAGTGGAAGTGTGGCGCAGCGACCCGGCCAACGATATTGATTGGTACGCCGATTTTTATGCGTTGTTTGTGGACGAAGAACGCTTTGCCAACGACGACGGGCTGACCACCTATCGCGCCATCTGTCCAGGGCAAATGGATTTCCTGGCGCGTGCGGTCGTGGCGTGGCCCGCCAACACCAGCAACCGCAGCAGCTTCAGCGCGGTCAAAGCCAGCACCATTATGACCAACCTGGTGCGCTACAACGCCACCAGCGACGCCACCACGGGCAACGGGCGCATTCGCACCACGGATTTGGCAAACATCACCTACGAGACCGACGACGACGACGGCAACGTGTTGACCTTTGCCTGCGCGCATCAGAACCTACTCGAAGCGTTGCAGGACGTGGCGCGCATCGGCAATCGTGACTTTTGGCTGGATAAGACCGGCGCGCAGGCGTGGACGTTTCGCACCGACAACTATCTGGGCGACGATCGCAGCGCGACGGTGACCTTTGCGCTCAACTATGGCAACATGGGCAACCCGATTCTGCGGCGCAACCGGCTGGATGAGCGCACCGTCGTGATTGTGGGCGGGCAGGGCACCGAAGACGACCGTACCTTTGTCGTGCGCACGGGCACCCACTACAACGCCACCTACAACAGCAAGGAATTGTTCTACCCCGCCACGCAGTACAGCGGCACGGCAGGCTTGCAGGCCGCGGGCGACATCCGGCTGTATGAGTTGGAAGCGCGCGACGATCTGCAATGGGACGTGATCCAGACGCCCTCTAGTCTTTATGGCGTGCATTATTTCGTGGGCGACTTGGTGACCGGCTACTATCAGGGTGTGACCGCCACGAAGCAAATTGTCAGTGCCGCGGTGACCTTTGCGCCGGGTGACGAGCGCGTGGAGACGATCCAGATCGAGACGGAGAATATCTAATGAACCCAGTTTTGCGTGAGTTGCAGCGGCAGTTGAACGACATTGCCAAACAGTTGGCTGCTTTGCAGCGGGCCGAAATGCCCGACGTGGTGCGTACCAGTGGCGACCAGGCAGTTGCAGGCGTCAAGACCTTTAGCGATGACATTGCCGCAAGCGTAGTGCGCGCCGCCGGTGCGGGCGGGTTGGCGCTAGAGGATGATGGAGGCAATGTGGGCGTGTTTGTGGAGGATGGGGGTGAGGTTGGCATAGGTACGGCAACACCAGGCACAGATCTCCATATCAAAAGCACGAAAGACTTCAATAATACCGCCGGTTTAATGCGAATCGAGGACACCAACGGCAGGCAGCTGGCCCTTAGTTCCCTCGACATTTTCCGCCGTGACTCCGATTCGGATACGGGCAATTTGCGCCTCAATCATTATGGTTACAATGGGGGGGCAACACGGTTCCGGGACACTGCCATTGGGGATGGCAAGGCCAACACGATTTTGTTTGTCGATGGGAGTGCCGGTTTTGTAGGGGTCAAGACGACCAGCCCCGCCGCCGATCTCCATGTCAATATGGGAACCGATAAAAATATCTGGCTGGACGATGGAGCAAGTGGTTCCACGCAGCGCATTGTGTCAGTAAACGACGCCGGCAACACTGTTGGCCCACTGACCATTCAGGGGTCGCAGGTTGATATTATTGGAGAGATGATAGCGGCAAATGGCATCCGCTCCGGCAGCGTCACGATTGCAGACGACAGCTTTACATTGCTGGCCGCAGCAAACATTCCAGAGCGCGGCATGTTGTTTTTGACGACAGGCGTCAATGCGGATGAGGCGGCGATTATCGCCTATCGCCTGGACGCCACATCAGTCTGCACGCTGATGGTGGGCATGGGTGCAACGGCGGTATCTACCGCAACACTCAATGGCACAACGGGCGCAGACAATTTCTGCACCGTCAGCGCCACGACCAGCGGCCTGTATATCGAGAACCGGCACGGCACAAGTCGCACTTTCCGCTACCTACTGATGGGTGACTAAAGCAAAAACCCCCGCGCGGGCGGGGGCTGTGGGTTACTCTTGTGGCTTTGGCTAGGGCGTTTCCTCAAACGGCGGCTCGATTGGGCCCCACCAGCGGCAATTGCCGAAGTCCTCGGTGTAGTGCCACATATCATCTCCTGTTACGGTGACAAATAGCGGATTGCCTCTATGCACTTCCGCAATCTCGACCCTCTCTGCCGTGTTTATCCAGTACCACCCCGCCACCGTGGGCGGCTCCGTCTCGCCGTTGCGATGACTGTAGCGTGGCGCAGGCGCAGCGGGCAGGGTGTCGAGCCATTTGCGAATCGTGGTGAGGCACTCATAATCCTCTGGTGTCAGCACATTGCCAGGGACAATGCCACCAAGCATGTCGGCGGCTTGGCGTACATCGGGGGGCACTCGCTGTCTCAACTCGGCTAGTTTGTCCTCATAGTTGTTCCGCATGGCGGTTGCCCACATTGCGGTGGCGACTGGCGACGGGTTGCCACCGAAGAAAATCTCTAGTGCTTTGTCTCCGTACAGCGGTTTGTTCACCTTCTGCTCCTTGCGGCTAACCCTAAGCCAATCGTCTAGTGCTAGCATGCCGCCTGTGACAAACGCATCGGTCATTTCGTCTATGTCGGCATCTGTCCAAGTTCGCTCGGACACAAGCGAGTTGATGTAGCTCCAGATAGCTCGGCGCATTGATTCGCGGGCGCGCTGCAAAATGCGCTCGTCTTGTGCCTTCTTTTCTGCTTCGTTCATCTCCCCTCCTTTCTGCGGCACAGGCGGATGGTTTCGGGCAATACGACAGGCCAACATTTGCGGTTTTGATTGACATTAAAGACATGCATTGTGCGATCATCCGTGATGCCCACCTGAATCTCGAAGCGACCCAAACGCCCAGAATTAAACCCACCTCCCACAGGCTCCCACTCTCCTTGCGATTCGAGTTCATCGACTTTATTCGACAGGCGTACAATTTCCTGGTTGTCGGCTTGCCACTGGTGAGATAGTCGCCTGTATTCCCACAGCCAGCCCGCAAAGCGAGAGCGCGTTTCGGCTAGTTCCCTCTCCAACTCGGCAATGCGATCGTCAATCTCGCTCCAAAATCGCTCGCTCATTCCCCCGCTTCCTTTCTGCGGAACAGGCTGTAACCTTGCGGCAACTCACCGTGCTTGATTGCATAGGTAATCAAATCGTACTCAAGTGATTGCGGTATTGGCTCCCGCGCCGCCTGCGCTTCGAGTTCGGCAATGCGCTGCATTAGCCAAACGCATAAGTCGGCATGATTCGGCCATTTTAATTCTTCGCCTGTTGCCGCTTGCCACTGTTTTATGGCGCGCATATCAGAGTCCCAACGCAGATCAAACGATGCTTCCAACTCCTCCACCCGCTGGTTGGCGGCATCGAGCGCGGCTTGCAGGTCGTCGCGTACCTGCTCGGCAACGGTGCAAGCATCGTCAATGTACAGCCTCGACCCGCCACCGATACGGCGCATCTCTTGCTCTATCCGCTCGTCACTCCACAATTGCTCTGCCATGTTATCTCCCTATCTCCTCTGCTATTGTTTGTGTAGCACCCCCTCCCCCACTGCCGGGTGGGGTGGGTGGCACTTGCCCACTGCCCAGGACGGTCACAGCAAATGGCGCAGGCTGTCTCTGCTGGGGTAATGGTCGAGGTTGAGGGCATAGCCACCCGGCACGCGCTTGATAATGCCCTGCCGCAATAGCCACCGACCGGCCTCCCGTGACCCGCTGCCGCGCTTGCTGCCTATCATGCGTATCTTGATGCGTCCGTCGGCGTGGACGCGCTTACGGTCTGGACGCCCTGCTGTGTCGTAGAGCATCGACGCCCACCGCGCCCCCTCCACTTGCGCCTGCTCTCCATCGGCAAAGGGCGCAACGTAGCTATTCAGAGGGGACACCCGCTGCACCCCCTCCGCAGGGGGTCTCCGTCCTACCAGTTCAAGTTGCCGCGTTTCCTCCACCGACAATTTCCATTCGAGCGTCAACTCGCCAAGTTCGCGATACGCCACAATGCGCTGTCGCTCGGTGCGTTCGCGCTGCCAACCGTTGACGATAGCCGAAAGTGTGCCGGTCACAACAAGCGCAAAGCTGCCGGTTGTGGTGGCAAAGTAGATCGCGCCAACCACGATAGCGCGTCCCGCCTGTGTGCCATCGATCATCATAGCAATGATAATAATGCCTGTCACCGCGAGATTGGCAATGGTCAGCACAAAGCCAAGATTGGTCTCGGTGGTGCTGACCGGCGCGCTTTGTATCTCGACAATGGGCGGTGGCAGCGGAATGGTTTCGTCGTAAGGACGAATTGCGCCATAGTCACTGGCGCGTGTAGACTGTTTCACTGTAATTGTCTCCTA
>CAZTIN010000036.1:0-7108 GCA_964613525.1 uncultured Candidatus Saccharibacteria bacterium | reverse complement strand
TGCGAGTTGGAGAGAATTCTCCAAGACGGTGACCGACCATATCTTCCGTCACAAGCACTTCTATGTGGTGGCGCCCGTTATGTACACCAAAGGTAAAACCTACCATTTCAGGTGCGATAACACATGCGCGTGACCACGTCTTAATAACCCCTGTTTCTAGAGGTTTCTTACCAGCTATCTTCGAAAGAAGACGCTCGTCAACAAATGGACCTTTCTTGAGTGATCTTGTCATAGTTTTCTTTATCTTATAAACCCAATTTCTTGGGACTAAATAGAGAAAAACTGCCGATGTTGGCATATTTTCTCCTTGAATGGTTTCGGGCCTTGTGCTAAGGGAAGCAACTATTCCTTTTAACCTGGACTCATCCTAGCAGAATTTAGCCCACCTGTCAAACTAGATGCGGGGTCATACCCTACTAATAAAAACAACCTCGTGCAATTTTATACACGAGGCTATAATATTTAGTATTTTTAGGTCAAAGACTGCGCTTCTCTCAGTAAAAGCTCTTCCTGCGCCCATTCTCTAAGAGATTTAATTCTTTCAAGGTTATCAAACTTGTTTGTCATATAAATAGACAAACTTATTAAGATTTTGTTGAGAATCTCTTCAGTAATAAAGAGCTCATACTTAAAATTTGTATTTCTACCTACCCAACCCTCAAATTTTAAACCGTGGAAGCTAAATATTGGGGTTATGTCTTCTTCTAAGACCTGCTTCAGGCTATAAGCAAAACCAGAGCCATTATGCTTATAGTTATACTGATAACCAATGTGAACTTCCATTATTGGAAATGCTTCAGAGCCTTCACTGCATGGATAAGTAGAACCAGGATAGAAAGATATTACTGTTCCCAAAGCTGGGTTTTTACCATCCCTTTTTAAAATAAACCAGCCGTCTTGAAGAGAGATATTCTGAGTGCAAAGTTCAAAAGCCAAACATTCGTTACCAAACGGATATGAGTTTTTTTGTAAATTTTTACCAAAAATCTCATACATTCTATGGAAAAACCATGGACCAGCATGATGAAACCATTGCAATTTGCTTGATTCTTCCTTAAAAGAAAAGCCCAGAAAATCTTTATAGATCTGTAAATTATCTTTTGAATTCATAATATTGTTGTTTAAATTAAACTCAGTATACCATTTATTTAAATATTGTCAAACATATATATAGCAAAAACACCCGGATAGAGTCGGGTGTTTTTGTGTAAAGAAATGGATTCTAGCCTCACCCCTGACCCCTCTCCAAAAAATTGGCGAGGGGAAACCGTCACCACACTTCCTTCTCTATTTTTAATGGAGAAGGACTGAGGATGAGGTAAAAAGGAATGATTATTATAGCTACCCTCTTTTCTTTCCAACCTTGCGGCGAGAAACAATAAGGTGGTTTGAGTATTTCTTCGGTGTTCTCGTTTTGCGTCCGCCAGTAACTTTACCATGGCGAGTCTTAGGACGACGGGTACCACGACCTTGGCGTCCTTCACCTCCTCCGTATGGGTGATCAACTGGGTTCATAACAGATCCGCGAACTGTTGGGCGAATACCGCGCCAGCGTGAGCGTCCTGCTTTACCAAATTTTACGAGATGGTGTTCAGAGTTAGAAACTTCACCAATTGTAGCAAAAGCCTCTTCTCCTATTTTACGAATCTCGCCAGATGGCATTTTGATAGATGTGTAACCAGCATCGTTCGCAACAACTTGGGCATAAGTCCCAGCACTACGAACTAGTTTAGCACCACCACCAGCTTTGATTTCAATATTGTACACGAATGTACCAACTGGAATCTTAGCTAAGATAGTACGGTTACCTGGCAAAATAGGTGCGTCTTTTGATATTACAAATGTATCACCTGTTTTTGCTTCTTTTGAAACAATAACGTATCTCTTTTCACCGTCTTTATAAACTGCTACGCCTATAAATGCTGAACGGTTTGGATCATACTCTATTGTTGTAAGTTTTGCCGGAATATCCATTTTCTCTAAACGAAAATCGATATCACGGAAGAGTCTTTTATTACCACCGCCTTTGTGCTGAGTAGTAATACGACCCTGGTTGTTACGACCCATACTGCGCTTGAAGCCATGAGTTAAACTCTTGTTCTTCTTGTCACCTGATAGTACCTTGCGGTAATCGATAGTGACTGTATGACGGCGAGATGGAGTCGTTGGATTGTACTTCTTCATACTGAATTAATTAAGCAAACGAAATTGTTTGGCCTTTTAGTAGAGTTACAACTGCTTTTTTATAAGCTTTCTCTGTACCGCGTGAACCACGCTTTACTACTACTTCTGGCTTTACATTTACTACTGTAACCTTAACTGGTGTAACATCGTATAACATTGCTACTGCCTTTGCGATTTCAGTTTTATTTGCGTTTTTATGAACTATAAATGTATATGCGTTACTCTTTTCATTAGCACGTGCTGCTTTTTCAGTAACATGTGGTCTTTTTATAAGAGTATTCGCTGAAACTGAAAGATTTAGCTTCTTAGCTTCAACTTTCTTTTCTGTTTTTTTCTTTGCTGCCATAATTATTTCTTCTTAGTCTTTTTAGCTTCAAGAAATGCAAGTGTAGCTTCTGGGTTAATAAACACAACATATTTGTGGTTTATGATATCCAGTACACTTAGATTTTGTAGCATGTCGACCGTAACTGATGGCAAGTTTGCGAAAGATTTTTGTGTAGTTTTTGCACTACCTGGCAGAGCGACAACACCATAAGGCTTGCGTCCTGTTGCTAGTCTTTCTGCACCTGATCCTTTACCTACATTTTTCAGTATAGATAGAGCATCTTTTGTTTTTGGTGTTTTTATATCAATAGGTTCTATAAATATAACTTCACCATCACGATATTTCTGAGAAAGTAGTGATAGCATAGCTCCGCGACGCATAGATTTAGTTATAGTTTTACTATAATCTTTTTCTGTACGTGGACCGTGTGCGATACCACCACCTACCCATATTGGAGAGCGGCGAGAACCGTGACGAGCACGTCCTGTACCTTTTTGCTTCCAAGGTTTCTTACCAGTACCTGACACTTCGGCACGATTCTTTGTGTGAGCTGTACCCGCACGAGAATTCTGCGCCATAGAAAGAGTTACTTGATGAACAAGGTCCGCATTCCATTTAGCATCAAAGATTGATTCTGGTAATTTTAAGTTTCTTGAGACACTACCGTCTGTTGCAAATACTTTTGTTTCCATATTGTTTCTACTTACTTACAACTTCTAATAATGTGCCTCTGCGACCAGGTAATGCACCTTTGATCAAAATTATATTTGATTCACTATCCACAGCAAGAACTGTAAGATTCTTTGTGGTTATTCTGTCAGACCCCATTCGGCCTGCCATACGCATACCTTTAGGAACACGGTTGCGGAGTCCGCCACCGATAGAACCTGGTTCACGTTCAGAGTGTTTTTGTCCGTGAGAACGTGGTCCCCCATGGAAACCATGTCTTTTGACTACACCTTGAAAACCTTTACCTTTTGAAATACCTGATACCACCACTGTGTCACCTACTGCAAAAGTAGATGCATTGATTGTATCGCCTACATTCATAGCTGAAGTATCAGCATCGAATTCAGCAACGTTTTCAAACAAGCCTAGGTCTTTAAAGTGTCCTTTTTGTGGTTTTGCTACGTTCTTTGCTTTCTTTTGTCCGAAACCAACTTGAACCGCATCATAACCATCGCGATCTTTCGTCTTAATTTGGGTAACAGTAATTGGACCCGCGTCAACGATTGTCGCTGGATGGATAGTTCCGTCTTCAGTATAGAACTGAACCATTTCGCGTTTTTTTCCGAGAATAAATTTCATACGAGTTTCCTAATTACATCATCTTAACGTCGATATCGACACCCGACGGCAAAGAAAGATTTGTCAGAGCTTCTATAGTCTTTTGATTAGCACCAAGTATATCTATAACACGTTTATGTATACGCATTTCGAACTGTTCACGTGCGTTCTTATATACGAACGATGCACGGTTAACAGTATATTTCTTGATTTCAGTTGGAAGCGGAATTGGACCAACAACAGTTGCGTCGAAACGTTCTGCTGTGTCAATTATTTGCTTTACAGACTGATCTAATACTCTGTGTTCGTACGCACGAATGCGGATACGAAGACGTGTTTGACCAGAAGTTGCCTCAGCTTTCTTTGATTCTTTAATTTGTTTTGCTGTCATAACTTCCTAAATACGGTAATAAGTACTGGATCCGAAACCTGTAAAAGGTTTCAAATCCAGACCGTTTCCGGAACTACCTATTACGCAATTATTTTTGTTACAACACCTGCACCAACAGTGCGTCCACCTTCGCGAACCGCGAAACGTGTTGATTCTTCAAGAGCAACTGGAGTAACTAGTTTAACAGTAAGTTTTACTGTATCACCAGGCATAACCATTTCTGTTCCTGCTGGAAGAGCACATTCACCTGTTACGTCTGTTGTACGAACATAGAATTGTGGCTTGTAACCAGTGAAGAATGGAGTGTGACGACCGCCTTCTTCCTTTTTAAGGATGTAAACTTCACATTCGAATTCTGCGTGTGGAGTAACTGAACCAGTCTTAGCAAGAACTTGTCCACGAGTAAGGTCTTCTTTCTTGATACCGCGAAGTAGAATACCTGCGTTATCTCCTGCCATACCTTCTTTTAGGTTCTTGTTAAACATTTCGATACCAGTAACTGTTGTTTTAACAGTGTCTTTAATACCAACGATTTCAACTTCTTCACCAACTTTTACAATACCGCGTTCGATTTTACCAGTACAAACTGTTCCACGTCCTTCGATAGAAAAGATATCTTCGATAGGCATAAGGAAAGGCTTTGCTGTATCACGTTCTGGCATTGGGATGTATTCATCTAATGCTTTTGCAAGTTCAAGAACTTTTTGTGACCATGGGCCAGAGTTGTCAGATTCTTCAAGAGCCTTAAGACCTGAACCACGGATAACTGGAGCGTTAGCACCGTCGAAGCCTTGCTTTGTTAGAAGTTCACGCAATTCTTCTTCAACTAGATCTAGCATGTCTGGATCATCCACCATGTCGCATTTGTTTAGGAATACGATTATACGTGGAACACCAACTTGCTTTGCCAATAGAACGTGTTCACGTGTTTGTGGCATCGCACCGTCAGTAGCAGCAACTACTAGAACTGCACCGTCCATTTGAGCTGCACCAGTAATCATGTTCTTGATGTAGTCCGCGTGACCTGGAGCATCGATGTGAGCGTAGTGACGAGTAGGAGTTTCGTACTCGTTGTGAGAAAGCGCGATAGTAATACCACGAGCTTTTTCTTCTGGAGCTGAGTCAATTTGGTCAACTGACTTCATTTTTGAACCGTAGCCATTGCCTTCACGTCCTAGGATAGTTAGGATAGCTGCTGTTAATGTTGTTTTACCATGGTCAACGTGGCCAATTGTACCTACGTTAACGTGTGGTTTTGAACGATCAAATTCTTCTGCCATATAGCTTTTTGGACTTTTAGAGCACGCCGTTTGGGGCTATATATAGAGCGAGAACTTTCGCTATATACAAACCCAAAATTATGTGTTAAAAGTCGTAAATTTAATAAAAATAATAATAATTTGGTACCTTTTTGGCATTTTTAGACAAATAAAAAAAGCCCTAAAGAGTGCCGTTGCAGTTATCCTAGCACTAAATAGCATTAAATGTCAAGAAAATCCCCCTAAAATAGGGGGATTTGTCGTCTAAACTTCAAATCTTGAGCTAATAAAGCCTTTTTTGACTGTCAGAGGGTCCGATTCAAAGACTTTGGTATAGGAGCCAACCTTTTCAGACTTTGAGATTGCCACCTTGTAACTACCCTTCTCAAGCAGTGCGTAGAACATACCGTCCTGGTTAGTCACACGCTTGGTAACAACAACTCCGGTGTCTGGGTTTTTGATTTCCACCATAGCAAATGGTACAGGAGCTTCGTTACCAGATTCCAAAACAATAGCATGTGAACGTGAGAGCATTGCGCGGATCTTCGGAATACGCAGTATATACATCACGCTACCAGCTACTATATAGAAGATAAGTGATATTTTATTTCCAGTTACAGGCAAAGATATCATAAACAGGATTGAAGCAATGAACCCAGCAATAAATATAAGATGGGCTACTTTTTGCCAACGAGATTCTTTAATAGGGTTGAAAGATATAAGATTTTGCTCTTTCTTAGCGACTTCGTTCCAGTCTACCTTTTCGGCATCAATAGGAATATTTTTTGTAATAAGAGCCCCGTCTTCCAAGACATCAAACTCCTGACCAAAATAAAGATCTTCGTAGATATCGTCTGATTCATGGCCTTTTAGGTAATTAGATGGGAATTTATAGTTAGTTTTACTAGCTTCTATGCGATAGCGGCCTTTCTTAACATTATCAAAACCATAGCGTCCATTAATGTCAGTAAGGGAAGAAGAAACTTCTTCGTTTGTAGCAACATCTATCAGGGTCACATAGGCTGGGTCTATGGGCTGTTTCGTAAGAGAATCGTAAACCACACCCCAAGGCTTCTTTGCGATACCAAAAAATAGCAATAAGGATGACCAAATACGTGCCGGCAAGAAAAGAAGTTCAGAAAATGAAACAGCATTTACGAAGAACAGTGCAGCAAGAGCCGCTATCATACCAGCTAAGATACCTCCGATAGGAATAGCTTGAGATACAGCTTCAGCAATATTGTCTATAAATTCTTCGGTATTACTTCTCTTTAGAATATCTCTGACTGTGTCTGTTAGGATTTTACCACCTGGACCAAATGAACCAGTATCTATTCCACCAGTAGTGCTACCACTGGTACCATTGCCAGACGAAGATGTGCCGCTTGTACCAGAACTAGCACCAGATGTACCGCCAGATGTACTACTGCCACCGCTCGTACTACTACCACCAGCACCGCCGTTTGTACCGCTACCACTGCCGCCACTTGTAGTACCTGTAGTATTGGTACCAGATGTCGTATTACCAGTTGTTGTACCTGTAGTAGTGGTTGTAGCGGTTGTAGCGGTTGTCTGGCCAGTTGTAGTCGTGCCTGTGGTATCATTACCGGTTGTTGTACCCGTTGTTACATCAGAACCTGTAGTATCACCCGGACAGTG
>CAZTIN010000035.1:0-7344 GCA_964613525.1 uncultured Candidatus Saccharibacteria bacterium | reverse complement strand
ATCAGTACTATAAAACATTATACGGCGGAGAGTCTCAAAAAAGTTCTGTTCCCCCGCAAGAGATATCTTCTCTTCTACTATCTTATCCATACCTTCCTCCATCTGGGTTATTTCTTCGAGTTCTAGTTTTAGCATATCATGGTCACCAGAGAGTATATTATGTCTTCTTGAATACACAGCTTTACGTTGAGTATTCAGCACATCATCATATTCCAGAGTATGCTTACGAGAATCGAAATGGAAACCTTCTATTTTAGACTGTGCATTTTCCAGAGTCTTAGACACCATTGAATTCTCTATTGGCATATCTTCCGGGAAGTTAAAACGGCTCATAATACTCTTCATTTTATCTCCACCGAAGACGCGCATTAGGTCATCGTCCAGTGATGCATAAAACTGAGTTACACCTGGGTCACCCTGACGTCCAGCACGCCCACGAAGCTGGTTGTCTATACGACGAGCCTCGTGTCTCTCGGAACCAATAACACAAAGTCCGCCTAGTTCTTTGATTTCTTTGTATTTATCTTCGTCGTATGGCACACCGCCGAGCTTAATATCAACTCCACGACCAGCCATGTTTGTAGCTACAATTACAGCGCCTTTCTTACCTGCAGCAGCAATTAGCTCACCTTCTCTTTCGTGGTTCTTAGCGTTGAGCACTGTGTGCTTAACGCCTTCGGCTGTTAAATAAGCTGACAGTATTTCATTCTTATCTATTGATACAGTACCTATTAGGACAGGTTGACCTGTTTTGTTTATTTCTTTTACTTTTGTAGCAATTGCGCGGAACTTAGCCTTTTCTGTCTGGTAGATTAGGTCTGGTAAATCTTTTCTCTGCACCGGTCTATGAGTTGGGATAACAATAACCCCTAAGTTGTAAACCTTGCGAAGTTCTTCTTTAGAAGTCTCAGCTGTACCAGTCATACCGCAAACACGGTCGTAGAACCTGAAATAGTTCTGGAATGTAATAGACGCTACAGTCTTTGTTTCTTTCTGAACAAGAACTCCTTCTTTGGCTTCGATGGCCTGATGTAGTCCATCGCTCCAGCGGCGCCCAGGTTGCAAACGTCCTGTAAAAGTATCAACGATTATTACTTCGTCTTTCTGCACAACATAGTCACGGTCTATTAGGTACAGTGCACGAGCCCTAACAGCATTTTCTATATGATGAACGAATTTGATACCTTTTTCTGTATAAATATTATCTACGCCAAGAGCCTTTTCGGTCTTTGCAATACCTGAATCAGTAAGTGCAATTGAGCGATGCTTCTCATCTACTGTAAAATCTTCTTCTTTAACTAGAGTAGCAGCTATCTTAGAACAAGTAGCGTACAGTTCCCCTGAATCGGCTGCTTCTGTAGAAATAATCAGAGGTGTACGCGCTTCATCAATCAAAATAGAGTCAATTTCGTCGACAATAGCATAACTATGACCACGCTGAGAAACAGCATCTAGGGTTGTAGCTAGGTTGTCACGCAAATAATCAAACCCGAATTCATTATTAGTACCGTATGTTATATCAGCAGCATAAGCTTCTTTCCTGGAAATACTACGTAGGTTATCATAGTCAACCCTATATAGTGATGATTCTTCATCTTCTTCGGTCTTCTTTATACTAGGGTCATACATATAAGATACGTTCTGACCATTAATAACAGCAAGACTAAGACCAAGCATTGAAAATACAGGGCCCATCCAAGCTCCGTCACGACGTGCAAGGTAGTCGTTAACTGTAACAACATGTACGCCTTTACCTGATAGTGCATTAAGATATGCTGGCAGTGTCGCAACCAATGTCTTACCTTCACCGGTACGCATTTCGGCAATGTTGCCTTGATGCAGCGCTATACCTCCTATAAGCTGAACATCATAGTGCCTCTCACCCAAGACACGTTTTGCAGCTTCACGAACAACAGCAAAAGCTTCTGGCAAAATTGAGTCTAGAGACTCACCTGCTTCTATACGAGTCTTAAATTCAGAAGTCTTAGCTCCAAGCTCTTCATTAGACAAGCCCAATAGGCCTTCTTCTAAAGAATTTATCTTGTCTACTATTGGTTTTACACCTGAAATGAACTTTTGTGATTCATTACCGAAAAAAGATGATAAAAATGACATATCGCTAATATAGCACACTAAGAAATTTTTTAAAATGTCCGTGCGGCTATATTTATATAGCTTAGCAAAAGGGTCATAAATCTAACCAAAAATAAAACCCCCCGATAGAGAGGGAGTTTTACCCGAATAGGAAGTTAATTACTTCTTCTTCTTTTTAGCAGCTTTCTTTTTCTTAGCTACCTTTTTCTTTGCTACTTTCTTAGTAGCTTTTTTAGCTACCTTTTTCTTAGCAGCTTTCTTTTTTGCTGGCATAATATTTTAGTATGTTAAGTAATATTACTAACGTGATCGGTGCGGGTCGACCTATTATTAAAAATAATTTGTGTCCGCGTATCACTAAATATATTTTCTCTCAAAAAAAATATTCTAGCAAGTAAAAAAATATAAATACTGTGGATAACTTTGTGTTTTTATTTTTAAAATTATATTTTTGTAATAGTGTACTAGTATACTATTCGTATTTTATAGTGTTTTTAAGATTATTTAACTATGTTATCATTAATTTATGAAAAGAATAGTAAAAATAATTCTAATAATATTATTCATAGTGCTGGCTTTTAACTTTATAAACAGCACTAAAGACATGAGTCTCAAAACTCCTAATGGTAGATACAGTGTCTTACTTGCTAATACGGACGAACTCCGTACCCGTGGACTATCAGGTAAAGAAAGTCTTGGTAAAAAAGAAGTCATGCTATTTACATTTGAACGCCCTGGTATATACGGTATATGGATGAAAGACATGCTAATGAATATAGACATAGTATTCCTAGATGAAAACATGGAAGTAATTAACTATTACGATGATGTATCCCCGTCTACATACCCTAGCATCTTCTACCCCGAACAAAATAGTATGTATGTTATAGAAATGGCATCAGGTGAAAGAATCAAGGCAGGACTTGAAAAAGGTGTAAAAGTGTACTATAAATAGCTAGTGCATTTGGACAGTCGCGCGACCCCAGGCTAAAGCCTAGAGAGTGAGGAAAGTCCGGACATGCAGTCTTTCGTTAGACAAAGGTAATGGGTAACGCCCATCTTGCGCAAGCATAGAAGTGCGAACAGTGACGAACCGATTAAGTTCGGGTGAAACGGCTAAATCTTTACCCGCATGCAAGGCCGTGCTCAGTTAACTGAGAGTGCCGCAAAGACTTTACTGGTAACAGTAAAGCAAGGTAAATGACTGTCGTCTACCGACTTGGTAGATACAGAATCCGGCTTATAGAATGCACATAAATATCAAGAACCCCTTCGTAGTCGAGGGGGTTCTTGCGTTAAATATCAATATTGATATACTAGGTAAACGACTAAACCTTTGGTCGTCCGGATACTAAAAAGTATCTTAGGATGTCTCCCGCCTGCTGGCGGCTGCACTCACATAGGCATTTGTGTTGGAGCTAGCACCCGCTGGCAGAAGTGAGACATCAAATAACAAAATCCGCCAATCGGCGGATTTTGTTATTTTTCCTGAGAAGATTTAACCAGGTATACGATAACTGCAATTATTATAAGAGCAATCAGTAGACCTATTAAAGTAATTTCACCTCTCGTCCCTGCTGCACCAACTAGGTTTGTCCTATTGATTACATCAGTATATCTGTAATCCGGTGAATAGCGTGACATTATGTCAGTATAACCATAGTTATAAACTGGATTAGTATATACAACTTGGGCTGGAGTAGTAACTGTACGGTATATATAGTTTGGGCCGCCAGTATAAGGTGTATGTGGATTATAACTATAAGCGTCATAGTTACCACTTACATTACCTCCGTTATTCCATATCCATGTTGTTCCTGACCAGTAACACTGCGCACTGTAGTAACAAGATGGGTAGTTACCAGTATAAGTGTTGGAATTGTTGTTGTTATTGTTGTAGTAAATCCAACTATATCCGTTCCAGTAACATTGGTTAGAATAGTAACAACTTGGTTGATTATTGTAACTGTTGTTATTGTTGTTATTGTAGTAAATCCATGAAGATCCGTTCCAGTAACAAGTATTATTATAATAACAAGATGGATAGTTATAGTTGTTATTATTGTTATTATTTCCTACAGATACAGTAATAGTGCGTGAGTCTGAACCATTACCATATACATTTAATGTATATGTAGTATTTGAGTAAAGATTACCAGTAGAACGAGAATCAGTAGTAGATACACTACCGAAATTACTTATACTAGCAGAACTACAGTTACTAGTATTCCAACGTAGTGTAGTAGAAGATCCATAAGAAATAGAGCTACTGTCAGAATAGAAACTATTAATAACACAAGTATTAGTATTATTAGTTCCTAGCGTAGTAAATGTGCCTGTGTTAGTAGCGTTAGCTGTGCCGTATGATGTACGCACATAAGCGCGGTATACATATGTTGTTCCAGCTGATAGACCTGTGACAGTAGTTGCAACATCGCCATTTAGTGCTGACTGGGTTATTTCAGATGATTTATATATAGCACCAACATTTTGTGGACCATACATAAAATATATATAAGCAGGGCTAGCATTACCTGATGTATAGTATGCGTTTAGTAGTACACTAGATGATGTTACAGAAGTAGCACCAGTATTCTGAACAGCAGGGCTAGTTGTATTAGTACTACTACTGTTAAGAGTCTTGAATTCTTTAGATGATGGAGAACCTGCATCTATAAAATCAGACGTACCGTTAGAATAATGAGCCATACCTGATACTTTGTAACAGTATGTACCACTAGTTGGTACATTTATAGTGTGTGATATGTAGCCAGAACTAGCAGTTACTTTGTAAACTGATGACTGATTTCCGAAAACTCCACAAATATTATCCCAATAAAAGTATAAATCTAGAGACTGAGCGTCCCCTAGAGAATAGAAGGCTTCTACTTTGGCCTGTGTATTACTAATTGGCGTATATCCTGTTAGCTGAATAGCTGGAGACGCAGCAAAAGCGCTCCCGGCAATGCTCAGGAATATAAAAGAAGCTAAAATAGCGTATATCTTTTTCATGGCGGTATTATAGCACAAGGACTTGATTTTTGTCAAGATATGTGATATAATGTGGCTAATAAATCAAAATATACCAAAATTCAATTTAATCAAAAAAAATGAAAAAATTATCAACAAAATCAACATTTTGTGCGCTCTTTGTAGCCACATTAAGCATTTTTTGCACCTTCACAAACGCGAAAGCACAATCTACCCCGGTAGACACCCTGGTTAACGCTACTGGCGGAACCATGATGTTCTACACCGAGGAACGCCTGGGCGGGATCGACTCTGGTAAATCTATCATGAGGCAGGTTTATCTTTACCTATCATCTGATACATCCGGGTTCAGTATCCCCATCAAGACAACCTGGGAAATGGTAAATGGCAGTAAAAAAGACAGCGTAGCGATGACGCAACCTGGATCCTTTTGGATCAGGGTTAAAGTCACCGACACAGCATCTATGAAAACTTCATGGAGCCGTATGCGCCCTGTTGTGATTACACCGGTACCAAAGACTGGATCGATCAGCTGGGTTTCAAAACCCCAGAACCTAAACGACACTGTCAGTATGCAGTTTGCATATAGCAGTAACGTAGACGGTAAGATTAAGATCTACAAAGGCTTAACTGGCAGTGATCTTTACCTGAGTAAAGTAATCAGCGTCAAAGCTGATACTATTGGTAAATCGCTCTTTGACTTCTACAAGGTGCCATCAGGTATTGTTACCTGGTACCGCGTAGACTTTGAAAATGCTGCGGGAACTATTACTAGCAGTGTTGAAAAAGCCACGGCTGCTCCGACAAAAAGGACGGCTATCGTCAGAGCTGACTCTATCTGGAACGAAGGCAATACGTTAAAACTGAAAGGTTACGTGAATGCATTCGGCAGCAAGACTTATGTATGGGTTCGCTATGGTACAAACCCTAGCGATACCAATACCAGTCCTAAGATAACCTACGAAGGTTATACTAACCAGACTATCAACATATCCATTCCAAACATGAACTATGGTGATAAAATCTATTACGAGTTCAATACGTTAAATGGAGAGGGTGAAAGTAAAGACATTCAGGGCTACTATGTCATGCCGCAGAAACCTGCAGTGTTTGATGTAGTGGTTAACAAAGTCGAAGGTAATTTTGGCAAAGTTGCAGTAACTTATACTGTATACCTTGCACCAAATACCACCGGACGAGTTGGACTCTATAGAGACAATAATGCTGACATGTCTTCCCCGGAAGAACAGATGGACCTCGAGGCAGTTAGCCAGAACGGCACAATTGTAAACAAAGTCTTCGAAAACGTTCCGAAAGGCACATGGTACTACAGCGCTTGGGGTAACTCGAGTGACGGTAAAATCATGGATCACAGTAACGTAATCGAACACATGATGAAGTACGGACTAGGTATCAAAGATATCTCCCTATTAACTGAGACTGTCATTGCTGACGTCTACGACATTAGTGGCAAACTGCTGGGAAGGTACGAGTTCAGTAATACTGATTACTCGAAATTACCCCACGGAATGGTACTGTTCATTCGCTACACTGACCCTAAAGGCCAAGTGTACGCCGGCAAAATCTTTGTGGAAGGAGGCGTAAGATGAGCATCCATGAAGATCTAAGTAAACACCCAGGCTCAGTACCTTTATTCGGGTTTCCTGTAATACCACGATTTAAAGATGGTGTGATTATATGGGAATTCCCTATGGGCTATACACCGGATATGGGCTATACACCGAAGGAAAGTGAGACCCACTGGGTAGCAAAAAACCTGCAGGAAAAATTTGGCGGAAATATTTTGGAAGTAACAAATAAAATCGTAAAGGTTAAACCTGATTCTGAAAAAATAGGCTATGCCATATTTAAAGCCTTTAAACAGTAACGCGTTTGTAAAACTATTTAAACTTCCCCGGATTAATTTCCGGGGATTTTTTTATACCCATACGGAGGCAAGACCTCCGTAGTTTCGGAGAGACTCTACCTCTCCGAAGTACAAAAAAACAGCGGGCCCGAAGGGCCCGCTGTTTTTACTAAACTTTACATTCTCCAAATTCGAGAACAAAAGTATGTAACATGCTTTTGTTTCGCTTTATGACCATAGTGTATTCATATGAATATACACTATGGATTTGTGTTCTTCTATCGAATCGAACATCGAGTAGGTCTTTTGAAACATAACTACTATAGTTTTAGTCAAATAATGACTAATCGACAAACATTTGCGCAGCTTATAAAAAACTACCAAATGCGTGT
>CAZTIN010000034.1:0-7645 GCA_964613525.1 uncultured Candidatus Saccharibacteria bacterium | reverse complement strand
TGTTAACTTAACAGGGAATGGTAGCGCTACTACTCATTCGGGTACGATATCTTTTCATAATTTTACTTCTTCAGGTACCGGAACGAAGACCTTAGGAACTAATTTAACAATAACTAATACATTAAGTGTCAGTGGTGGAACTTTAGATACAGACGTATCTAATAACAGATCTATTTCTGCATCTAGTGTAAATATTGGAGGTAGTGGTACACTAACAGCCAATGCATCAACTATTACCGTTACGGGTAGTAGTAGCACTTTATTTACTAAAACCGGAACATTTAATGCTGGCACCTCAACTGTTCTTTTTACTGGCGGAGGAGGAGCGTCTCTGTCTACAGGCTCACCAACATTCTATAACTTAACATTTAATGGTAGTGGTGGTTTAAGCCTAAACCAAGCATTGACTGTAAGTAATGATTTTACTTTAACCTCAGGTACCTTGGATACAGGAAGTAATTACACTGTTGACGCGGGAAAATTAATTATAAATGGCGGTACATTTACACCCGGATCTTCTACTGTTAATTTAACTAGTACATCCGGAACATTATTTACTCTTTCTTCTGGCACCTTCACCGCTGGCTCATCTACTGTTAACTTAACAGGGAATGGTAGTGCTACTATCAACTCAGGTTCACCAACATTCTATAACTTAACATCAAGTGGTACAGGTACTAAGACACTAGGTGCAGGTATTACACTAGCATCAGGTGGAACACTGTCAGTTACTGCAGGTACATTTGATCCTGTTGCATATCTTGTAACCGGTTCAGGATCAAATACATTATCTGTTGGAGCTAGTGGAACTATTAACGTAGGAGCATCCACATTCACAGGTAACTATTCAGCAGGTTTTACTACACTAACACTAAACTCTGCATCTACTACTAACTATAATTTAGCTGGTACACAAACAGTTAGTTCTACTCCAACATACGGTAACCTAACTATCTCAGGTTCTGGTACTAAGACTCTAGGAGGCAACACTACAGCTGCTGGTACTGTAACTGTTTCGGCAGGAACGCTGGATACTAGTAGTTCAAGTAATCATATGCTAAGCGCAGGCTCTCTAAGTATCTCTGGTGGTACTTTTACACCTCAGGCTTCAACTATTAACCTAACAGGATCTGGTACAGTATTTAGTTATTCATCAGGTACATTTACTGCAGGTACATCAATAATAAAATTAGTAAATAATACTAGTTCAGCAAAAACATTTGATGGCGGCGGCAGGACATTTGGAACAGTCTGGATAACTGGATCAGGTACAGGAGATTATACGATATCTGGATCTAATACGTTTGGTACATTTAGGGTTGATAATGCCCCTAAGACTATTAAGTTTACTGCTGGTACAACACAAACTGTTACTAATTGGGATGTAAATGGTTCTGGATCTAATTCAATAATAACCCTTAAGAGTACTTCTGATGGAAATGCTTGGAACTTATCTAAAACATCAGGCAATGTTGCCAGCTATTATGTATCATTACAAGATAGTGCTGCTGGAGGCGGAGCAACTTATTATGCATTCAACAGTACCCTTGTTTCGGGTAATAGTGGATGGAGTGTAATAACTTATACTACTGGTGGTGGCTCTGGTTCAGTTGAATCTAGTGCAACACCTGATTCAGAAGTTGGCGGTGGTGACCAGGATGGCGGCGGTGGAGGCTTAGAGTCAGGCGGCGGCGGAGAAGGTCAGGGTACTGGTGGTCAAGGAGGAGGAAGCGGAGGTGACCTAGGTTATACTAAAGGCAGAATACTAGCTATGATAATTAATCTATTACCTAAATACATATTTGCTATATAAATTGACAAAAGCCCTTAGCGTAGTGCTTTTGGTCTTATAGGATAAGTCACTTGATTACAGCTTTTAATTGGAATATAATTTAATTTATAAGGAGTTTAGCTCTATTATAAGGTTATATTTAATGTATGGATAACGTAGAAACAACAACAAAGAAATCTATGGGTTCAAGAATTGCTACTATAATTGCAATTTTGGCCATAGTAGCTGCAGGTTACTTTTATTATGAACTTTACAAACTAAAGCAGGATCCTACAGCTCAAGCTAGAAAAGAAGTTAATGCACTGGTGGCAAAAGTTTCAAAGCTAGTAGTTTTACCTGAAGGTGAAACACCAACAGTGGCTACTGTTTCTGATGCAGAAGCTCTAAAAAGTCAGCCATTCTTTAAGAATGCAAAGCAAGGTGACAAGGTTCTAATTTATGCGCAGTCTAAGAAGGCTATACTATATAGTGTAGAAATGAATAAGATTCTAGAAGTTGCGCCTCTAAACATCGGAGAATCTAATACTGCTGCTAGTTCTAACTAAGGCTCTTTAGCTTAAAACCCATTATGAAAAGATTTGTAAAAAGTATTTTTGTTATTTCTACAATCTTAATAGTAATGGGTTTTTTGTTTTCTTTTGCTTATGCTGAGTACTTATCAAGCCCTAGTTTTCAGATTGAAAATCCAATAATAGGTGTTACAGAAGGTGGAATATCAACTAGTACAAGTTTCCAGTATATTTCATCTTCTGGGCAGTTGGATTCAGGTCAGTCTACGTCAACTAGTTTCGGCCAAAATGCTGGATTTCTGTATTTTCCAATAGCTACAACTCCTGTCGTGTCTACTACTTCTGGTAATCAAAGCGTATTAGCATCTTGGACAGCATCCGTTGGAACTCTTGGAAACATAACTAGCTATGAAGTAGGTATAAGTACCAACTCAGGAGGTCCTTTTACTTATACAAATGTAGGCAGTGCAACAAATAATAATTTTACATCTTTAACAAATGGCACAACGTATTATTTTAAAGTCAGAACTTATATTTCAGGTTTAATCGTAAGTGATTCAGCTGTTGTTTCTAGTACTCCTTCAAGCCCTACTCCTTCTACTTCTGGTGGAGGTGGAGGCGGAGGATCTATTGGCGGCCTAACTGGCACAACAACAACTACAACAGGTGGTAGAGTTAATATATCAGGAAGAGCATATCCAACTTCTAAGGTTGTGATATTAAAAGATGGAGTTACTGTTGCAACTACTACCGCTGATCCTTTGGCAAATTTTTCCGTATCAGTTTCTTCACTGATTAGTGGTAACTATACTTTTTCTATATATGGAGAAGATTCTGATTCTAGAAAATCAACAGCATTTTCTTTTCCTGTTTATGTAACTAGTGATTCAACTATTAATATTGGTGGTGTTTTTCTTTCACCAACAATTGATGTTGATAAATCTACCGTAAAACAAGGCGAGAATGTAGCAATTTTCGGACAAAGTGTGCCCGATAGTGAAATAACTATTTCTGTTCATTCAGCTCAAGAATTCTTTAATAAAGTGAAAACTGACAAAAACGGAGTTTATTTACTAAACTTTGATACTACACCATTAGAGCTAGGAGGACACACTGCAAAGTCAAAGTCAGCAGTTAATACAGAAGTATCACCGTTCGGTAATACAGTTGCTTTTGCAGTTGGAAATGAGTCTAAGAAGAAAGAAACAGTGTCTTGCTCTAATTTAAGAGGTGATCTTAACTGTGACAACAGGGTCAACTTAGTAGACTTTTCTATAATGGCTTTTTGGTATAAGAAAAATAACCCACCACAAAATATTGATTTAAACAGTGATGGAATAATTAGCCTAGTAGACTTCTCTATAATGGCGTTTAACTGGACAGGATAATTATGAAAAAAATAATTTTAACAATTTTTATTTTACTAGCATTTAGTTTCAGTAATAAGGTATTTGCTCAATTTGTTTCTATTGAAAGCAATAATTCTAACCCTAAAATAGGCGAGGAGTTTTATGTTGACATAAACCTAGATACCGAAGGGGTAGGCATTAATGGTATTGAATCAGAATTTATTTTTGACAATAAAATTTTTCAAATAACCAGACTTGATAATAGTAAATCAATATTTAGTTACTGGATAAACCAATCAATCAACCCTAGCGGGCTTGTGAGTTTTGCAGGAGTTTCACCTAATGGTTTTACTGGATATTTAAACAATATAGAATCTTCAACCAAAGCAAATGTTTTAAGGCTATATCTTAAACCAATTTCCAGTGGACAAGGTAGTTTTGCTATAAGAAATATAAATTTAACAAATAATGACGGAGAGGGTAGCATAATTAGACCTAATAATACGTCTATTGTTGTAAATGTTTCTAATGAGGTTAACTATACATCTATAGAAATAAATGATGTGATTAAACCTAGTTTAGAAGCAACAATTGTAACAGACGAGTTACTTTATGATGGTAAGAAGACTTTAGTTTTTAATGCGATCGATAAAGAATCTGGGATAAAGTCAGTTTATATTAAAACAAAATCTGGATGGGTTCCAATAACCAGTCCTTATCTTTTGGATAGTTCTGTTTACGCTGGTATACTTAGTATCAAGGCTATCGATTTTGCTGGCAATGAGACAACTAAAAAATTTATTTTAGGAGGTGATTCAAGTCTATTTTATATATTAGTCATACTAATATTCATAATCTTATTTATTTATATAAAAAATGTTTTTAAAAATAAAAATAAAATTAAATAGGACTTTATTTTTTGCACTATTTCTGTTTTTGATTAATTGTGGGGTTGTTTTTTCTGCGACATTAAATTTTGTACCAGAAGGAGGTAGTTATAAGGTAGGAGATATTGTTTCTATAAAAGTCTTAGTTTCAAGTCCAGCCGATGCAGTTAATGCTGTATCTTCAAGGATAAAATTTACCCAAGATAATCTCTCTCTTATTTCTATATCAAAATCCGAATCTATAATAAGTCTATGGGCCCAAGAACCAACTTTTTCAAATGGTGCAGGCACAGCTTCTTTTGAGGGTATTGCTCTATCTGCTTATACTGGTAGTGGTGCTAACATCGTAACTTTAAATTTTCGTGCAAATAAAGAAGGTTCTGCTAATGTAAATTTTGTGGCTGCATCTGTCTTGGCTAATGATGGTCAAGGTACAAATATTTTAACAGGTACAAATGAGGCTAGTTTTAATATAGTACCAGCTCCAATAAAAGAAGTCTTACCTACAGACAATAAACCTAAAACCCCTAAAGAAATAATAGAAGATGCTATAACTCCTAAGATAGACCAAACTGACCCAAAAGAATCACCAATATATTATTATGTTAGTGAAATAGATTATTCATCAATAATTCTTATTTGTGTATGGGTGGCGCTTATATTTGCCCTAATGTATCTTTACTTGCGTTATCGTTATTCTACCCAAAAGAAGCTTGAAGAAGCTAAAAAAATAGCCCAAAAAAGTTTCCAAATCTTAAAAGAAGACCTAAAGCATAATAAAAATTCATTAGAAAGCGATATTTATGATGCAGAAAAAGTTATAATAGATAATATAGATGACATAGAAAAAATATAATGAAAAACTATATTAAAAAATCTGTTACATTTTTTATCATTTTAGCTTTTTTCGCTTTACCTTTTTTTTCTTTTGCTCAAAACATAATTAATCTAAATGCTCAGAATCTATTACCGAAGTCAGAGATATTTATTTCTCCAAGAAGCGGTTCTTTTGTTGTGGGCTCTACTTTTGAAGCTCCTATTTATATAGATACTAAGGGTAACAATATAAACGCAATTAATTTAAAAATAAATTTTGACCCAAATAAATTATCTATTGTAAATCCTTCTGGAGGGAAAAGCATTTTTGGTATATGGGTAGAACCGCCACAATATGACAACAAAAGAGGAACAGCGTCTTTAGCTGGGGTGGTTCCTTCACCGGGGATTGTTACTAGTTCCGGACTTATAATAACAGTTACTTTTAAAGTAATAGCTTCTGGTGAGACTAGGGTTACTATAGGCGAAGAAACAAGTGCTAATTTGAACGATGGTCTTGGTTCACCAGTTTTACTAAGCAGAACAAGTGCGACTTACAGCCTAGTTAATAAAGCACCTGATGGTGTAAATATTTATTCAGATACACATCCTTTTCAAGACAGTTGGTATAATAACAATAGTCCAATATTTTCCTGGGATTCTATAGTATCAGCAAAGGGCTATGCTGTGGCTTTTGATAATAATCTTAATACTATACCTAAGAACGAAATTTCTACAAACAGTAATAATGCTTTCTATGAAAATGTAAAAGATGGCATAGCATATCTCCATGTAAAAGCTTTAGCTAAAAATGTATGGGGTGCTACATCACACTTTGCTGTTAAGATAGACACATTACCACCGGCAGACTTTAAAATAGAAATAAATTCATTTAAAGACGACAGAGGTGCTAAGAAATATATGGCGTCTTTCTTTACGACAGATACAATGTCTGGGGTTTCTTATTATGAAGTGGGGGTGGTGGATAAGAATAGTATCGGTAATGCATCTCCAGTTTTTATTGAAACTCAGTCACCATACCTAGTACCGATGGATAGCTCAGATTCTGTACGTCTTATAGTAAGAGCATATGACAAAGCAGGTAACATAAAAGAGTCTTATGTTGATCTTTATCCTGGTTACTCTTTTGCGGCTTTATTTAAGAAATTTGGTTTTTACATAGTCATTATACTCCTAACTATTGTTATACTTGAGTTAATTTTGCACTATTTGTTCGGCCATCATATATTAGACAATCTTAGAAAGGCTTATAAATATTTTGTAAATATGTCACAGGGTAATAATGAGCCAAAATAACACCTATAAAATAAAATCCCAAATATGGATTTGGCCTGGTGATGCTGGCTGGCATTTCATTAGCCTAGATAAAAAACTTTCAAAGAAAATAAAAGAAAAATATATTAATAAAAAATACGGAGGAGGATTTATAAAAATTAAAGCTACTATTGGCAGTAGTAGCTGGTTAACGGCGCTTTTTCCATATACTAGTCAGGAAATTTATCTTATTTCTGTAAAAAAGAAAATACGCACAGCAGAAGATTTATTCGAAGGGGATAATATAACACTAAAGTTTGAGATTTTATAGGTGTTGACATACCACCCAATACTATATACGATATAGGTATATTAGTATCTCTTTGATAGAGGGGTTCGATTAGTTTTGATTATTATGCAAAAATTCATAAAGTACTTTTTAGCTTTTGGGCTAATTGTTGGCTTGGGAATAAATATTTCTAATATTTCCGCAGCTTCCGACATTTTTAATGATGGGTTCGAGAATGGTTTCTCAAATTGGACATCGCCAGTAGGTTCGAAGTGGTCTTCTAGTAACACAGAATATAGCGGCTCTAAGTCCGCTCGTATAAAAGGAGACGTGGATGGTTCAATATTAAAGAAGACAAATATTTCAACTTCAGGTTACAGTAATATAGGAATATCTTTTTGGTATAAAGCTGATGATAGCCTAGAGAGCTCTGATGGCATAAAGGCTCAATATACAATAGATGGATCAACATGGGCTACTTTTTTTACAATAGATAATTCAAATGATAAGAATTCAGAACAAAATAACGGTTGGAATAAAGTAAACTATAGTGCTCCTTCTGGTGCAGATAATAATTCTAACTTTGGAATTAGGTTCAGTGCAAAACTAAATTCAGAAAAAACTGATCAGGTGTATATAGACGAAGTAAAGGTTTTCGGTGATCAAGCAAATCCAAGATTATTAAACATCACTGTAAATGGTGATGGGAACGTTGTTTCTTCTCCAGA
>CAZTIN010000033.1:0-7775 GCA_964613525.1 uncultured Candidatus Saccharibacteria bacterium | reverse complement strand
GTATTTCTGACGGTGATTACGTAAAAGGATCTGACGATCATTCGGAAGAAAAGAATTGGACAACCAAAACTTTGTTTTTCAGAGGGCAAACTAAGTTGGGGTTATTTATTACTGAAGACACAGATGGAAACATCAAAACCTTTAAGCACATTGAAAAAGTAATTATTGGAAAAGACCATTTAAGAGCGATGGAAATAATGGAAAAGTATGTTCCAGAATCAAAGAAAAGTCACCCAGCCTCCGAGGTTTTTAAAGTAAAGTCTGGAGTTCTGGTAGAAATGTTGAAAGAAATTTATAACTCAAAATGAAAGAAATTCCAAAAATAGGAAAAACGTATAATTGCTTTGACGATGGCAAAATAAGCCATAGCAGACTATATACAGTTGATATAAAAGAAGTTGTTGCGTTTGATAAAATTGACAAAGATACAATGCAAGAATGGAGGATTCAAGTAGAAAAATGTCATTGGCTGTTCGCAAAAGAAACCGACTATTTTATCAAAACAGAAAACGGAGAAGATGGAGACGCTGTTTTTGTAAGGACGAAAGACAGTGGCTGGTTTAGTATTGGTGATTTTATGAATAGCGGAAGATTAGATGTTGATGGAGAATTGACTAAAATAATGGAAGAAAAAGCAAATGGCTAGAGTTATCACTTTTTCAAAAGTCTTCCCGTCTTATCACTTCCGAAAAGGCGAGCCTACATTTTTTATAGAAAAATTCTTGAACTCAATTTACAAAAACAAAGACATTCCTTATGGGTTTTATACGTTGAAAAAATACGATGAATTAAATCTCACTTTTGATGAGACAGAAGCGGATAAACATCATACCATCAGACTTGGCAACCGATGGAAGTCTGGCGACTTTTTTAGCCCAAGAGTTTGGAGCGGAAAACCCTACAATTCAAAACAGATAATAATCGCACCAGACACAGAGATCAAAAATGTTTGGGACATCGAAATATGGACTGATAACACGTATTGCTTTATTGGGATAAAAACAGGTGAAAATGAATGGTCTCTTATTTCTTTTGGAGAAGTAGCAAAAAACGATGGGCTAACGCCTCAGGAACTTAAAGCTTGGTTTAAGTTGAAACCAAACCAAGACCCAATTAAAGCCCAGATAATTTGCTGGAGTAATTCAGTCAAGTACTAAAAAATAAAAACAAATCAAAAACCACCCACAATGAACACGACAGATTCTTATTACAACACAACCTATGTTCAAGGAGAAGGCCTTAAAAAGAACATAAGACAAGCCAATTCTCAAACAGAGAAGATATTGGAGTTTTTTAAAAAAAATCCCGATAGGGAATTTACCCCCTTCGACATTGAATACAATCAAGTGCTTGACGACAACACACCTATAACCAGTATTCGTAGAAGTATAACCAATCTTGAAAAAGACGGAAAACTTGAAAAAACACCGATTCAGCGCGAAGGAGCTTATGGTCGACCTAATTATTGTTGGAAATTATTCGTCCCTAAAAAGCCTGAATTTGTTCAGGAAACACTATTCAAATAACATAATTCCTTATTTAGAATGGTTCTAAATTTCGTGAAAATTGAAAATGTTTATTGTTAATCAAAAATAACTCCTTACATTTGATTCTGAAACTGAAAAATCAGAGTTATGAAAAAGTTCAAAGCAGGAGATGTTGTTATTTGTGTAGATAATAGCAAATTCAAGTTATTCGAAAATGAATTACCACAAATTCCAGAGGAAAATGTGGAATTAAAAGTAAAGAGCGTTATCACAGTAATTGGTGAAGAAGGCGTGGCTTATCATTTAGAACTAGAAGGATTTATTTACGATGCTTTTGATCAAAGATTTTTTGAAAAAAGAAAAGAAAAGTCTTTGGCTAGACAATTGGCGGAAGACCTTATTAATAATACAGTTCGAGAAAGACCAGAATACGAAAGAGTATTTTGTTTAACAGCGGATTTTTAAAAAAAATAAAACCATGTATAACCCAAAGGACATTCAATTTGTAGGTAAACACGATTACGACAAAGAAAGCGCGGAGCGGTATTCTAAATTTAATGTAAAAACATTTTCAGTAAACATTTTCAAATGGGGGCTGATGAGCAACGGAAAAAAAATGAAGCCATTAAAATGTGTGGTTCGGGTTTCTGGTGCACCAAAAGACAAGGATCGGATATTTGAATTTTGTGAAAATGTTGTCAAGGATTTAGATTTAGGCATTTGGGATGGCCGGAAAACAGTTTTATTCAAGTAGGCAAAATTTTAAAAAAGTTATGAGTAAGAAATTAAAAAGAGTTCCTCTTGACTTCAGGTGGAAAACTGGAGAAACATGGTCTGGATTTGTTAATCCTCACTCATTTCACGAATGTCTCGAATGTGAAGGAAGCGGTTATAGTAAAGAGTATTACCAAATGCAAGACAAATGGTATTCAGGAGACAACCCGCAATGGAAGCCTAACCCATTTAGAGCAGGAGCTCGTTACGATTCTGCCGCGTGGAATCATAATTTAGAACAAGAAGATGTTGATGCTCTTGTTGATGCAGACAGATTGTGGGATTTTACAAGGGTTCCTATTAACTCTAAACAACTTGAAATTGTCCGAAAAAAAATTGCAAATAGAGAAAACTCTTGGCTCCCTTTTGATAACGGATATAAACCAACAGCCCAAGAAGTAAATGAATGGAGTTTAAAAGGTTTTGGGCACGACTCAATCAACTGCTCAGTAGTTATTGCAGCAAGATTAGCAAAGCAAGGAATCTCTCATCTCTGTTCGAATTGCAACGGAGAAGGAGTTAAATGGCAATCAGATGTAGCAAAAGATCTCTATGAAAATTGGAAAAAGTACGAGCCTCCAGTCGGTGAAGGGTTTCAATTATGGACGGATAATGCGCCTCTCTCTCCGGTTTTCAAAACGCTTGAAGATTTATGCCAATGGTGTGAATCAAATGCCACTACTTTTGGTAGCGACAGAGCAACAAAAGAAGAGTGGGCTAAAATGTTAAGCGACGGATTTGTTTATCATCAGGAGGGCAACTCTATTTTTATCTCGTAACAAGTAAAATAAAATATGAAAAACATCAAATTAACCTTGCTAAGGATTTTTTTAGCACTCGTATTGTATCCTGCTCCATCTATCTACGTGTTTTACATAGAACCTGTCGGACTAAAAGTTCCCAAAACAGAATATTCAACTTTCGATAATTATTATTTGTATGGGTTTATGATTCTTCTTTTTATGAGCTGGTTTCTAGTTTGTTACAATATTTCAAAAAGAATAATCAAATAGAAATGAATAAATTCACTCCAATAAATGCGCCACTAAACGTTCTTATCAAGTGCGCGGCAACAGCAACAGGGATTTCACCTTCCGATGTTTTATTAAAGACAAGAAAAAGACCAATTGTTACAGCAAGACAGTTAATTATGATGTATATGCTGTCAAACTACGGCACAAAAACGCGGCTCCGACAGATTGGCGGAATGCTTGGCGGAAAACATCATGCATGCATAATTCACTCAAGAAGGATATACTTTCAGTTGTTAGAAACGCAGGACAAACAATTATTAAAATCCTTGGATGTGTTCAAAACAAATCTACTTTGTATTGATCCAAGATTCAGTATTAATATGAATCCTCCTAAGAAAATAATTAACAACAAATAGCAATGAGCATCAACACGAAAAGCGACATGAAAGCCGCTATCATTAAAGAGCTCATGTTAACAAACTGGAGTGTTGACAAAATAAAGGCTATTTTAGCCAGAACAGAAAGCGATGGAATGGATTATTACCATAACAAAGTGATCGGATTGCTTTCTGAGATATTCAACATGCCAATTGATAAAATTAAATCAAAGAGTAGAAAACCAGTAGTTGTAATAGCAAGATGTTGTTTTATAAAATATATGACAGAAAGATTTGGTTATGGCTCAAGTGAAATAGGAAGGATGATAAACAAGGGTCACGCGGCAGTTATCCATCATAAAAAAAATTTCAACAGCCTACTAGAAACAGAAGACTTAAAAGCAGTAAATGCTTGGAGTATGTTTCAGTCAAGAATACATGAAATTGAAAACTAAAAAAAATAAATTATGAGAGGATTAATTTTATGTTTATCAGTTGGTAGTATGCTCAGTTTTTCTAAGTATATGGAAGAACCAAGTAGAATAGTCGATTGTGCATCTGATTCATCTATTGATTGGAGTAGGGTCGGATTCTGTTACGATTCAATACTTATGGATCGCGCGTCAACATACTATCCGAGTTACGAGCAGTGTGCAAAAAGAGACAGTTTAGGAAACATTGATTCTTCAAGTAATATTTATACAACAGCGGATGGAAGCTTTATCGACATGGAAAAGCTGCGAAAAAAAGAACTTCGCTGGTGTGCGCTTCCAAAATCAATGCTAAAAGAATTTGGTGGAGAGCCTTTTTCATTTGGAGATTCAATTCCCTTTTATTGTGAAAGTAAGCCACACATAAACGGCAAATGGGTTGTGCATGATGTTGTTTCAGGAAAATGGGGTAAAACGGTAGATTTTTTAGTGCATCCCCAAAATAATGTAAGTCCAAAGTTGGGTATTCCAAAAGATGTATTATGTTTGACAAATAAAAAACCATATTTGCCATGACAGAATATGATAATTGGTGGATCGAAGAAATTGAAACGCCAGAAGTCCCAACTCAAAAACAAAATTGGCTAAAGAGAACTTGGCACAAAACATTAGCGATCATTTTTGTCTTGCTTTTTTCTGGAATTGGAAAAGCAATTGAGCAGAAGAAAGAGAGAAGAAAAAAGTACAGAGAGGTAATTAAGCAGGGCTGGTTTGGAGAATACAGTGAATGGCATGAAAGATAAAATATGAGCAAGATAACAAATGAACAGATTATAAAAATGGATTTTTACGATTTCTGTGGGAGCGCATCTTGCTTTATGACAAAATCGGATAAGATTAAATGGTGGTGTGACGCTATAAAAAACAGTAAAACTAAGAAAAATGAACCCAGACGAACAAAAAATATTTGACTCCGTAAAAAATAACAAAGCCAGAAGGACAAGACTTTTATTTCATGGAATTTAGCGCAGCTATGTCTGCTGGATTTGTCGTAAGGCTATCCGAAAATGCGATAATGGATATTGAGCAATTTGCTTGTAATAAACTCATGGATCAAAGGTTTGCTATATACGAGAAAGAGTCAACATCAATTAAATTAGGTGTATTAGATAGAATTGTAAATCAAGTAGAGAGACTGCAAGATTTTCAAACAAAAAATATTAAAGATTCTGACTTAGGCAAACAAATTATTTAGAATGGTTCTAAATTACTGAATTTATTTTGTTGTTGATTTTATTATGTATAATATTGTCAAAAAAATGATTTATGAAGCTATACAAATTTGATAGACCCAAAGTAGTTAGAGTAGATATATTTATTAAAGGCGAATGCAAAACATTTACAGTTGACGAAAGAGACGCTGTAAAAGTAAGCGAAAATTTAAAAAAAATATTATCTAAAGAATTGGTGACAGTTAAGATAAATCCAATTATGCCACCAACGCTTAAAGTAACCGTTCAGTGCTACGAACATGACGGAAAAGTAAAGGGTAAGTATAAAAGTTTCCGTGTTTATGGCTTAACTGTAAATGAGGCGCACGAAATGTTCATGAAAAATTTTGAATAATGGATATGAAAAGAATTAAGCAATTTCTTGGAGAAAGAGGTATTGATAAGCACATCAGAATTGAACGAAATGGAGGCGAGCAATATTTGTATAACATTCTGTTTGAGTTCAACAATATTGTGAAAAAAGAGATAAAACAAAAGATAGTGGCGCAAGTTAAACAAGCAGACATTTCGGATTAGATTTATGAGCAAGATTTGGTTTTTCACCCCATACAGCACAGAGAAGGATTTAGGCAAATGCTACAATCAAATGATGGAGCTTTTACCAAATGATCAAGACTATGCTTGTTTCACCGATGGAGACTCAATGTTTACTACACATAACTTCGGACATCAACTTCAGGAAATAGTAGAAACCTATCCAGAAGTACCTTTATTCACATGTGTAACAAATAGAGTAGGAACAAAGTACCAATGTGTAAAAGGCGCTTGGAATGAAGAATCGATGGCTGAGCATTGGAAAATTGGAAAAAAACTTCAAGAAGAAAACAGAACCGACTGCATAGACATAACAAACGCTAATCTTCTTTCAGGAGTATTAATGCTGATCAGAAAAAAAGAGTGGATCGAGTGCGGCGGTTTTCAAGAAGGAAAAGGAATGCTTGGTATTGATAATTCAATTCACTATCGAATGAAATACGCAGAAAAAAAAGTGTATTTAATGACAGGTGTTTATGTTATGCACTATTACAGGAACAAAACCAATGATAAATCACATTTGTTATGAGAAAATTTATTAGAGATGTTAATGCTTCCATAAATATCAAAAACTTTGCTTTAAAAAACCATTTGTCTGTGGGACGCAGACTTAAAAATCAGAACGAACTGCCAACATTAGTTGGAGTGTTGACTTCTGAAGCATCTACGGCTTTAGCCTAGATGTAGTTCACAGGAAAAAACCAATTTACTTGGCAAAACAAATCAGTCAGCTATAGTTGTCGAGCGTTTTGGAGAGAAGACAGAAAGGATTATTTGTTAAAAGCAAAAATTAACGGATTTTTAATTCAAGAGTATTCGTGTGGCATTAACTGCTTATTTAAAGGTGCAAAAGAAGGGTTTGTAACGGCATTCAAAATAACCAAAAATTAATAAAAATGAGTTGGCTTTTAGACATCAAAAAAACAAAAAAAGAAACCAAGTACAGAATGTGGTCAACTATTGTAGATGACTATATCAATGATAAGTGGTTAACAGAGGCTGAAATTAAGAAATTCCTTTTTTGGGAATATTTCCGAGAGTTCATGCATAAAGCCACAAAAGAGGTAAATTACTTTCCTCATGGTTGGTTCTCAAAAAAAGAAGAGATGAGAATCTATACGCAAAAATTTCTACATAAATCTGAAAAAGATTTTGATGACAATGAATTTGTCGAAGAATTTTGTAAAAAAATGAAAGAGATAGGAGTAGATATTTCTGTCAGCGACGGGCAACATGGATTTGATTCAAAAAAAAAGTAAAAAATGATAAAGCTAAATTTAGTTGAAAAACAAAAGTCGGAAATTCATTATGTACATTCTAAATTTCCAGACAGTCAACAGCAAATAATTATTGATCCAAACAGTTTGACTCTGGATAAAGATGTGTTGATTATTTCCAGATTGAATAGTTGGATGGATTTAGAAAAAATAAGTTGTGCGGTTGCATCATTAAGAAATCTAGAAGCAACATCAATCTCGCTATATGCCCCTTATTTTCTTGGTGCCAGATCTGACATTCAATTTGAAGCAGGATCAAACAATTATTTGAAGGATGTCATTTGCCCAGTGATCAACAATCTTAATTTAGATTTAGTTACTGTACTTGACCCGCACAGCACTTGTTTAGAAATGGGAATTAAAAATTTTCAAAAAGAAACCAACCATTTATTTGTTCAGTGGGCATTAAACCAAATCAAACTAAAAAACAATGGCAACGAAAAAGTGGTTTTAATTTCTCCTGACGGAGGCGCTTTGAAAAAGATTTATAAATTAGCAGACTTTTTGAATTACTCTGGACAAATAATCACTTGTAGCAAGTCGAGAGGAACCGATGGAAAATTAAGTAAAACAGTTATTCCTGAAGTTCCACGAGGAAAAGATTTGGTTATTATAGATGATCTTGCTGA
>CAZTIN010000032.1:0-7840 GCA_964613525.1 uncultured Candidatus Saccharibacteria bacterium | reverse complement strand
AATAAAATGAAAAAGGTTACTGTTCATGACAAGATGCAGAAAAATTATACCTATGAGCTAACCGAACCCATGGGTAAGAATTTCAATAAAGATTTCAAACCAATGCTAACCCCAAAGCAAATGTTAGCTCTAGGGGTATTCGGCGGTATTTATATGCGCGACTGCACAAACGAATTCCCAAAAGATTGGTTTACAAAAGCCAAGTTTGCAGTTGGTAATAAGCGCGACAAAAAACTAAATTATTTTAAAGTAAACGCCAGTTTGCCGCTGTCCGAATGGAAGAAGAATGGCTGGATTTATAAACATGACCCACGTGGCTGGTTTCAGTGGTATTGCCGTTATTATATGGGGCGCCGTATAGAAGGTGAGGATGATAGACAAATCAAAAGATGGGTCAACATGCGCCGCCATGTAATAGGTGTTATTAATAACTGTCGTATGGGCGACGAGCTGTGTAGACCCCGTCAAAGACAAGCCTTGCTGCATTGGGCCTATGATCCCAGAAAGTTCTAAAAATGCTATAATATCCCCATGAAGATACATATTGCCACAGACCATGCAGGTTTCGAACTAAAAGAATATATTAAATCACAGCTTATTGATATGGGTCATGATGTTAAAGATCATGGCGCAAATGCTCTAAATGAAGATGATGATTATCCAGAATTCATAACTCCATGTGCCGAAGCAGTTGCCGCTGATGATATGTCAGTTGGTATAATACTGGGTGGGTCAGGGCAAGGTGAAGCAATGTGTGCTAACCGCGTGCATGGAATCTATGCTGGTGTCTACTATGGTGGTGATTTAAAAATAGTCAAAACATTTCGTCAGCACAATAATGCTAACATTCTTTCTTTGGGTGCTAGGTTTATAAACCAGAAAGATGCTCTGTATGCAGTAGAAGCATTTCTGAATACTGAATTCTCTAACGACGAACGCCACACTAGAAGATTACTCAGCTACTAACTATGGAAATAATACCGGCCATAATGCCAAAGAATTTATACGAAATAGAAGAAAAAGTTACCCAAATCATGGGTAGTGTTGAAACAGTGCAACTTGATTTAATGGATGGTAAATACGTCTCAGCTAAAACCTGGCCTTTTAATAATATGGCTGGAGCATCGTGGCAGGAAATATTAGGTGAAGAAACCGGTATGCCGTACTGGGAATCAGTTAACTATGAACTAGACCTAATGATAGAAGATGTTCATAAATATTGGCAGGACTTGGTGCGTATTGGGCCTAGTAGGGTAATATTCCATTTCCCGAAGAATAATGACAAGAAACAAGAGTTAAAAGATTTTATTAAAAATCTTGATAGTTTCTATAAATACGAAATAGAACTAGGTATTGCTTACGAGCATTCTGATAATTTACAGGACTTACTTGATGTTAAAGATGATATTAAATTTGTGCAGTGTATGGGTATCGAGCACGTAGGAGTCCAAGGTGCAATATATGACGAAACTGTAGTAAATAGAATCAAAGAAGTAAAAGAAAACATGGGTGACGTATTCATTAGCGTTGATGGTTCAGTAAACCAAGATACTATCAAAGATTTATTAAACGCCGGAGCTACAAGATTTGTAGCAGGTAGCGCTATATTTAATTCCGAATACCCAAGTATGTCTATAAACGAACTTTACGAAATAGTAAAATAAAAATAAAAAACAGAATTTATAATGAATTCTGTTTTTTATTTTGGTATAATGTGTCTATGAATTTAGATGACAAGAAAATAAAATTTCTTGAACAAAAAGCAAACGATATCCGCATGTCTATAATAGAGATGCTTGTAGCTGCTGGCTCAGGACATACAGCAGGCCCGCTGGGTATGGCGGATATTTTCACTTATCTTTATTTCCATGAAATGAAGCATAATCCGAAAGACCCATCTTGGGAAGAGCGCGACAGGCTAGTACTGTCTAATGGACACATTAACCCAGTACTATATAGTACAATGGCGCACGTTGGTTATATTCCAGTTAGTGAACTTAAGACACTCCGTAAATTCGGGTCCAAATTACAAGGTCATCCGCACAGAGAATTTTTCCCAGCGCTTGAAACATCTTCTGGTCCGCTAGGCTCCGGACTTTCCCAAGCTGTAGGCATGGCTCTTGCTGATAGAATAGACAATGGCGTTAGTTCTCAAAAATATTTTTACTGCATGCTAGGTGACGGTGAGTTAAATGAAGGTCAAAACTGGGAAGCTATAATGTTAGCCGGCAAAGAAAAATTGCGTAACCTAATAGCAATAGTTGACCGTAACAATATTCAGATAGATGGCTATACCGAAGATATAATGCCGCTAAATGAACTTTCTAAAAAATGGCAATCTTTTAACTGGCATGTGGTTGAAATAGACGGACATAATTTTGAAATGATTCACGATGCTATTGGTCAATGTAAAGTAACATTTGATAAACCATCAGTCATCATAGCTAAAACCATTCCAGGTCGCGGAGTAAAAGAATTCGAGCGTGACTACCACTGGCACGGTAAACCACCAAACAAAGAAGAAGCCGCTATGGCATTAAAAGAACTCCATACACTAGGTGGACGCATTAGGTCAGAGCATGAATAAAATATGTTAAACAAAAGTTTAAATTTAAATAAAGATCTTTTTAAGAAAAGTGTAGAACAAGTTCCTATACGCAAAGGCTTTGGTTTAGGACTGCTTGAAATAGGTGAGAAGGATTCAAGAGTTGTCGCACTATGTGCTGACCTGACAGAGTCCACCATGATGCATCTTTTTAAAGAAAAGTTCCCAAACAGGTTTATTGAAATTGGCGTTGCGGAACAGAATTTAGCTAGCGTTGCTAGCGGTATGTCAGCCATGGGTAAAATACCTTTTATTTCATCTTATGCAATGTTTAGTCCTGGGCGTAACTGGGAACAAATTCGTACAACTATCTGTTATAACGACCGCAAAGTTGTAATAGCTGGGTCACACGCTGGTGTGTCCGTTGGTCCTGACGGCGGTACCCATCAAGCCATTGAAGATATTGCTATAACACGCGTTATTCCTAATATGACTGTCATATCTCCAGTAGATGCTATTCAGGCGCAGCTGGCAACTATTGCTTCTGTTAGTACAAAAGAGCCAACTTATATACGTTTAGCTCGTGAGAAAACTCCTATTATAACAACTGAAGAAACTCCTTTTGAAATAGGTAAATCATATATATACTGGCAAAGTAAAAACCCTACTATCGGTATTATTGTAACTGGTGCATTAACCCATAAAGCTATTTGTGCAGCCAAAGAATTAGAAAAAGACGGTATTGAAGTTACTGTTATGGCTTTACCTACTATCAAGCCACTAGATGCTACTGGAATCATAGAATTAGCTAAATCTGTAAAAGGAATAGTTACAGTAGAAGAGCATCAGGTTGCTGGCGGTATGGGTAGCGCAGTTGCAGAATGTTTGTCAGAGAATCATCCAACTAAAATCAAATTTATCGGTGTGCGTGATTTATTCGGCCAGTCCGGTACACCAGAAGAATTATTGGAACATTATGGTATGGGTGTAAAAGATATTGTTAGTGCTGTAAAAAGCTTAATATAACGCTTCATAAAGACTTAGTTTATCTAATATAAAATCCCCGTTAGGGGATTTTATTATAGGTTAGTTACTTTGTAATTCTCTGGTGCTGATTTTAGGTATTCATCTAGTTTTGATTTTGATAGCAAGCCTTCACGGGCTCCAACATATTGAACCACGCTCATAGAATTTATTGGTCCATAAGGTAACGCATCTTTTAAGCTCATACCCATAGCCATCATGGCAACTATTGTTGATGATGTTGCATCTCCTGCACCTGTTCTGTCTACTGGTTCTTTTGGATCAGGATACATTGGTAGGCTGTAGTAGTTAGTTCCATCATACGCGGATAGTCCGTTAGGTCCATCCGTTATAACTACATTCTTTGGTCCCAATGCGTATATACCATTTAATAGTTCTTTTATGTCTCCAGTATTGTTACCCAATATTTGCTGAGACTCTTCTTTGTTGCAGAAAAATATTTCAGTTCTTTTATAAACATCACTTAGTACATCTTTACCAACTTTTATTTGGAATGTACCTGGCTGGAAAGCTAATTTTGTTTCAGGTCTACTGTTTAGCCATTTAATAATTTCATGATGAAATTCCAGTGCATGTTCACCAATAGATGAAAAGTACACCCAGTTTACTTTTGTTTGCTTTGTCGGTAGTTCGTATTTAAAAGGTGCATGTTTGATTAGTATTGTTCTTTCTGGTCCGTAGCGCAGCACATAATGGTAGTTGGTAGGGTAACGTGTATCTTTGTAAACAAAGTCAGTTAAGACTTTTTCATTTTGGAGTGTTTCTCTTGCATCGTCTCCGAATCTGTCAGCTCCTGTTGCTGATACTAGTCCTGATACTAGCCCGATTCTTGCAGCAGCGCAGGCAGCATTAGCACTGTTACCTACAGCACGTACTTCTACCATGTTTTCATAAGGTATTTTTGCTCCAAATTTAACGCATAGTTCGCAGTCAGCATTATTAATATTGCAGTGCACAGCTGCATCTTTTAGTTCTATGAATGCGTCAGTAACCATGTCTCCAATAGCAAGGAAATCTACATTTTTGGCACTATTTTTATTCCAAAACATCTTTATCTAAAATTAACCTGTATAGGATAATTATAACACAGCTTGGGATTTATAAGGCAGGTAGCGTAATATTTGTTATGGTATAATCTTACCTATGAAGACATTACGCGAATATATAGCAGAAGCCGGCGAAAAGGGCGTTGCGGTAGGACATTTTAATATATCTAATTTAGAAGGTTTACACGGTATTTATAATGCTGCCAAGAAGTTAGATTTACCAGTAATAATAGGAGTTTCCCAAGGTGAGGAAAAATTTGTTGGACTAGAAGAAGCCGTCTCTTTAATTAAGACCATTCGCGAGCGTGATAACTATCCAATATTCTTAAATGCTGACCATCATGGCAGCTTTGAGTCTGTAAAAGCTTGTATAGATGCAGGTTTTGATATGGTTATAGCTGACGGTGTTAAATTACCTATGGATGAGAACATTACTTTTGTAAAAAGTTGCGTAGATTACGCCAGAAGTACAGGAAGAGACATTGTTGTTGAAGCAGAGCTTGGATATATTGGCAGTGGTTCTGATATCAAAGACTCTATTCCCGAAGGTGCAGGCTTACTAACTAATCCAGCTGATGCCAAGACTTTTGTTGACGCTACAGGAATCGACGCTTTTGCTCCATCTGTTGGGTCTATTCACGGTATTGTTAAGACAGGCCAGCCACATATTGATGCCGATTTAGTTAGGCAAATTAAAGACACGGTTAAAATACCATTAGTTCTGCACGGGGGATCAGGTCTAGCAGATGAAGATTTTACCAAAGCTATAAAATCAGGAATCAGTATTGTCCATATTAATTCTGAAATTCGTTTAGCTTACAGGCAAGCAGTTGAAAAATTCTTAGCAGAAAATCCTGATGAAATAAATCCTGCAAAAATTCTAACACCAGCGGTTGTTGCTATAGAATCAGTCGTAGAAGCTAGGCTTAAATTATTCAACCACATGAACTAAAAACACCCCGGCTAGTCCGGGGTGCTTTCTAATAAAAAGAGTTTAGTCATCAAAAGCAACTTTGTTTCTTTCGAGCATTGATTCAATCTTTTTCTTGAACATTCCTTTTTTGATTTTGAATCTTGCTTTCGTAGATTCTCTTTCTGTAAACTTTTGCAAATCTCTAATTAGGAAGCGTAAGAAGTTAACATTAATAGTATAAATCAATTTCTTGTCTTTAGTTGCTGTGTGCGCTGCTACTATATGAAGAATTTGTTTTTGGCTGATATCAATAAATGTATCGATTCCATTTAGTTGAAATTTTGCCTCATCTTCATCTAGCTGCAGGATTCGGATTTCTAGATTTTGATTAATATTCATCTGTATTTTATTAACAATATCTTACCACATTATTTATATAAGTAAATACGTGTTAAAAATCTGAATTAATATAAAATAAAAGTATGGATTTTATACAAGAAATTAAAAAGATTATAAAAGGCGATGTTACCAATGATTCTAAAGAAATAGAGTCGCATTCCCACGATGCATCACTACTGGAAGTTGTACCGGAATTAGTTGTTTATCCTAAAGATACTGCTGATGTTGTTAATTTGGTTAAATTTGTAAATAGTTGGAATACTAATAATGAGCACAAGCTTCACATTACAGCACGTTCTGCTGGAACATGTATGAGCGGTGGTCCTATTAATACTTCTATAATTTTAGACTTTACTCGTTATATGAACAGCATAATAGAAGTCACTGAGAATTATGGTGTTATAGAGCCAGGCTGTTACTATCGCGACTTTGAAAAAGAAACTCTGAAGAAAAACGTTATTATGCCAGCCTATACTGCTAGTAAAATGATTTGTGCTGTTGGTGGTATGGTTGCTAATAACTCAGCAGGTGAGAAGACTATCAAATACGGCAAAGTCGAAGACTATACAGAAGAAATAGAATTAGTGTTGTCTGACGGGTCAGTTATAGATGTAAAACCTCTGACTTTTGTTGAACTCGGTGAGAAGACCAAGCTAAATACTAAAGAAGGCGAAATATATAATAAGCTTTATGAACTCATAAATTCTAACTTTACTGAAATCATGAACGCAAAGCCTGATGTAAGTAAAAATTCAGCAGGTTACTATTTGTGGAATATTTATAACAAAGAATCCGGTGTATTTAATCTATGTAAACTAATAGTGGGTTCCCAGGGTACTCTCGGTATCATTACAAAAATAAAATGGCGCTTAGTTCCAGTAGAAAAATATAGTTCACTTTTAGCTATTTTCTTACCTGACCTTAGTAAGCTAGGTGACATTGTTGCGGAAATAGTACCATTTAGACCTGAAAGTATTGAAAGCTATGATGATTATAGTATGAAGCTAGCTATCAAATTCTGGGCTGACTTTATTAAAAGCATGGGTCTATGGGGCGCTATTAAATTAGGTTTCTCATTCTTGCCAGAAATGGGTATGATTGTTCGCGGTGGAGTCCCTAAATTAATACTTTTAGTTGAATGCAGTGGTCATAATGAAGCTGATGTAAAAACTCAACTTGAAAGTATTAAAAATAAAGTAGCTCATTATGGCTATAGCATGCATGTTGCACGTAATTCCAGTGAAGCGGAAAAATATTGGCGCATTAGACGCGAATCATTCAACATGCTTCGTAAACATGTCAAAGGTTTACGCACTGCACCATTCATAGACGATATTTGCGTAAAGCCAGAATATTTACCAGAATTCATGCCAAAGCTAGAAAGTATCCTGAAGGAATATAAACTAGTCTATACAGTAGCTGGTCATGCTGGTAATGGTAATTTCCATATAATACCTCTTATGGATTTAGATTCACCATTTGGCGGGGATTTGATTTTAGAAATTTCTGATAAAGTCTATGCACTTGTAAAAGAATACAAGGGTAGTATTACAGCTGAGCATAACGACGGTATCATCCGTACACCGTATTTACCTATGATGTTTAACCAAAATATCATTAATTTATTCCAAAAAGTAAAAAACATTTTTGATCCAGCTAATATCTTAAATCCTGGTAAGAAAGTAGGAGGTAGTAAAGAATTTATCAAGACACATATTATAAAAAGTAGCAAACATGCGGTAAGACACAATTCCTGATATACTTGATATGTCATGAAAATAAAGAAGTATAGTGCTTGGTTACTGATATTAATCTTATTTTTATCAATCCCTTCGGCTTCCGCCTCCGCTACCACTTGTTCCGATATCGGACTCACAAGAACACTCCGTCAGG
>CAZTIN010000031.1:0-8135 GCA_964613525.1 uncultured Candidatus Saccharibacteria bacterium | reverse complement strand
CTCACATGAAGACGGACAATCCTGATAGAATGATTAGCTATTGGAATTATAAACTCGATTCTGCAACAGTTTTGATTGTATATAACTTCTACAAATCATTTGAGTCACTACTTGAAACGGAATGGGACGATTCAATCGGTGGTGTGAGATACAAAATTAAGGATGGTAAGCACATTTACCTTTCAGGTTTTTAGGAGCGTTTATGACATTACAATCAGACAGTGAATTGCGAGACGCCCTAAGAAAATTAGAATATAAATTCGTAAGTGTATCCAGTGGCGAGAAGTTCAATATAAATGGGTTCTTGTCGGATGAAACGTTAGATAAGATTGAAGCAGTATTAGCAACCCGTGACATAGCAAGAGAAAAAGAAATACGTTTGGATGAGCTGACGTATGCCTTGAAGGATAATCCCAGTAGCGGATTATATGCATCCTACTACGAGAAGCGAGTGGCGTATATTCAAGCCCAACCATCTAACGAAACCAAGGAGGTAGATAATGGATAAGAACACCGAAGAGCGAGTAGACGCTATGCTTTATCGCTTTGCTGATTATATAAAACACCACGAGCGTACAGGCTTGGGCGGTAATGATAACCAATATACAATCCGTAACGAGATTGTGGCCGCTATCAAGCAAGCCGAACTGCGAGGGCGGATCGAAGAACTCGAGGAGCTAGAATACCACGATATGAAATTGAAATACATCTCGGCCATACTAGAACGTGTGACATCGTTAAAGCAGCAGCTCGCTACCCTAGAGAAAGGAAAAGAGTGAGGAATAATAATGGATAAAGAATTATACGAGCTATGTAAGGAAGTGTATAAACGATTCCCAGAGTGGGATGACACGCGAGTAGACCTTTGGCACACTATCAAAGGCGGAATTGAGCCTTTGTATATAAATGATGAGAATAAGGCTGACAAGTTTTTCGCCCCCCTCTACACATCCGACTACCTACTAGAGAAGTTGCCATATAGTAGACGCAAGGAAGTGGGTAAACACGGAAAGCTAATATATGACTACTACTATTTGAGCGTTACCGTCGGTCACTCAACAGGGTCTTTCCTAGCAGGGTATATGAAACTAAGACCACAATATAGAGAGCATACCTGGTTCATTAGCTCTGGGGCATCCGACACCCCACTTAAAGCCCTCCTAAAGCTAGCCATCGCTCTACACGATGCAGGTGAGCTACCTCTAACTAAAGATAAGGAAGATAAATGACCGCAATTAACCTAAACACCAAACAAAAGAACGTACTCCACATCATCAACAAATACCCAGAAGCTGCAAACGACGAGGCACTGCTGCTAGAAAGATACTGGCATGAGGTAGATGGTTACGATGACACAAAGAGCCTCTACTGGAATCTATCACGTATGACACGTCCTGAGACTATCTCAAGGCGTCGTAGAGGACTATATAACCTAGGACTCATATCATACGACACAGAGGCTCTAGAACGCCGAGAAGAGGCATACATCAACGAACAAGTATACGCAGCCGTATCTTGGCTAGATTAGCATAATAAATTTGACAAAGGAGAAAATAAGATGGCAGGAAATAAAATTGGTGGCCAGAAAGCGGCTGCAAAGAATCTAGCGAATGACCCAGATTTCTACAAAAAGATTGGTAGGAAGGGTGGCCTACGTCCTACGACAGGAGGATTCGCATCAAACCCAGAGCTAGCACGTATCGCAGGGAAAAAAGGTGGGACTATCTCACGCCGACGTAAAGTAGTTGAGGTATAGTATGGAAGATCTATCTAACTACCAAATAGCTATGATCAACAAACACGGATCTATAGAAGCTTGGAAAGAGCATCTGTCAAAAATAGGCTCTAAAGGGGGTTCAGCACATCACACAAAACCACGAGGCTTTGCCGCACGACCAGAATTAGCCGCCAAGGCAGGTTCTATTGGAGGTAAGATTAGCAAACGGAAGAAAGTGATAGAATAGAACCATGAAGAAACTCGGAGACCCTCCCTTATCCATCCTACAAAAGACTAAAATATACTTTGAATACGATATAACTTGGCAAGCTGCTAAGAAGAATATAAAGGCAAGAGAGATCACATCCTACGAGAGAATATGTAACTAAGACCTACGGGTCTTTTTTACGTCATTGCTTAATAGTCACCATAATTATATAATGCAATCACAATAGACCATAACCTTTAGGTAAAATTGTGACTACACTACCAATAAAAGAATTAGCCACCATAACTATACAAAATATAGTAAATAGACCACTCACAGACATAGAACAAAATAGTATTGATGATTTGTTTACACAGCTCATTGGCCCCCAGGACACTATAGACGATGACTTACCTAAAACATGGTCACACGATCAAAAAAGATACTACGTCAACTTTAGAAACACTCTACGACGTGAAATGAATATTAAATATTGGTACGGGATGAAATAACATGGCAGGTGGACGACCTAGTGAATACACACAAGAGATAGCTGATTCAATATGTGAAGAACTTGCTTTAGGGAAGTCGCTCAGGACAGTATGTGCCTCTGATGACATGCCAGCTATTAAGACGGTGTTTAATTGGTTTAGGGCTTATCCAGAGTTCTTACAACAATATGCGCGCGCGAAGCAAGAATCAGCTGATGCTATGGGTGAAGATGCCTTATACATATCAGATACACCTCAGGTGGGAATTGTACGTACCGTTAAGGCAGACGGCAGTGTTGAAGAGCGTGAAGAGGATATGTTAGGTCACAGACGCCTACAAGTTGAAACACGTAAGTGGCTCATGGCGAAGATGAAGCCAAAGAAGTATGGTGACAAGATTGACGTCACGAGCGATGGCGAGAAGATCAACCCATATGCTGGACTGTCGACCGAAGAATTACGTAAATTGGCAGGTGAATAACCGTATGATGATATATCCTAAGTTGAATAATGACGAAGCGGATGTCATATTCACGGCTTGGTACAAAGAATTGGTTAATAAGCTTATTGAGACTTATCATGGATGATATAGATGTCTGAAATACCGACAGCAGTAGCTGACCTGGCGAAACAAGAACTTGACCGACGCAGGGCGAGGGTTGACCCTGTATTCTTCATTAACAACTACCTCAAGACCTATGACCCACGCCCAGAAGCAGCCCCACACCATCTAGACTTCAAACTTTATCCATTTCAAGAGCAATACGTTATTGAACTGGTCGACGCTATCACAAATGGCCATGATCTATTTGACGAGAAAAGCCGCGACATGGGTGCCTCGTGGCTCGCTCTAGCGGTGCGTTTTTGGTTCTGGTGCTTTGCTGATAGTTACCAATCACTGGTTGGCTCACGTAAGGAAGAATACGTAGATGATGGCACGTTAAAGTCACTATTCCCAAAACTTGATTATTTCATTGAGCATATAAAAGATAAAACACTACTACCAAAAGACATTCAACGCACATATATGAAGCTTATTAACAAGGATACCGGCAACACAATTACTGGTGAATCAAGTAACAAGAACTTCTCACGTGGTGGGCGTTTTGATGATGTACTGTTTGATGAGTTAGGCTTTTGGCCCGACGCTCGTAGTTCATGGACAGCTGCAGGTGATGCGACACGCTGTCGCCATGCTGTAACTACTCCGCCAGACGAACCATCATTTGCTAAGACCCTGCGTAACTCAGACAAAGTAAAAGTACGTACATGGCACTGGACATTACACCCAGAAAAGAACCAGGCATGGTATGACTATGAGAAGAGCCGCCGAACGGAAGAAGAGGTACTGCATGAGCTAGATATTTCATGGGAGTATTCAAGCCTAAACAAACCATACCCAGAGATTAAACATGTTATTGTCGGTCGGCATGAGTATAATGCTGATCTTCCGCTCTATATATCAATGGACTTAGGTTTAGATGCTGTAGCGATAGGATATTATCAGCCGGTAGCTAATTCAGATCTGATTGTTATGATCGATGCTTATGAAAATAACGGTAAGATTATTGATTGGTATATGCCATTCTTTGGTAAAGCGATCAGTTCAGAATATATCTATACCGAAGATGATTTAGAGATGATTAAAAGAGTCAGTTTGTGGAAGCCAGGTATTGTTTTTGGTGATCCTTCGGGTAAGTCCTCACATATTGAAAGCGACGTTAGTCCCTATGAGATCATGTACCGGAAATATAACATTGTCGTGCAGACTAATGACAAAGAAAATAACTGGATACCACGACGTGATGCAGCAAAGCGTATTCTATCCCGTCTTAGGATAAATGATACGCCACGCACTAAATGGTTCATCGAATGTGTTTCATCAGCACGCTATCCAAAACGAGATGAAGAAACATCGCAATCTGTTACCCCAATATCAAAGCCAGTACATGACTGGACATCGCATCACCGTACACAGCTAGAGTTCTTTGCCGTTAATTATAATTCGGAGAGACGTGACATTGATCCTAACAGTTATGTAAGTAATTCAGCCAATGCCGCCTCGCAACTACCAGTAGCGATTAGCGGATTAGAAATAAACCCAGGTCTTGCCTCAATCATAGGTGGTAATGACGATAACCCGAATGGATGGATGTTATGAATGAACAAATAATTCTACTAGATAATTCACGATTCACAACCCTAATCGTTGATCCAACAATCAGCTATAAAGAAGACCGCGCATGGCATTGCCCAACCTGTAAAGATCATCTGTTCAGTTTAAACCGTAAATTTGCCGTGATTGCAGATGGTGTCGGGCCATTCGGAAGTATGAATACTGAAGTACCTACAAGTGTATTTCGTATTACCAAGCTATGCTATAAATGCCAGCATTATTACATCATTTATTTCGATGGTCAGGGCGCGAGATAATGTGCTATCATCTTAGCAAAGGCCCGAGCCAATTCACGGGCTATTTTAATTGGAAATAATATATGAACCCAAACAGCAGTACATACACTCGATACGATGAAGATCCACTGGTTGACGCTCTCGACGGACAAGAAGGTGTTGCCCAATCTCAAGAGACATTTGCACTTGATCTAAGTGATGATGAAATCACCGGTACACTTGATAGGCGTATTAATGATTCACGTGCTTTCTGGAATGATAGCAGTTCATTCAACCTCAAAGACCGTCGTGAACGCAACAAACGCTTTGTTGTCGGAGATCATTGGTATGACTCTGGCTACGTATCAGGCGGCATCCCTTACGTTCAGAACGAAATCTTTACAGCTCAACAGGTTATATCAGCATATGTTACGTCACGTATCCCAGAATTAGAGGTCTATCCAGGCGAGGATACGCCTGAATCGCGCCGTCTTGCTAACAATATTAGCTCAATGATGCGCTACCACGCCGAAGAACACGGACTACAAGACATTCTAAGTAATGTGATTATTTCACTTTTGAATGACTATATTGGCATGATAGAACTTGAATGGGATCCTAACTGTGGTGAATATGGTGACATCGTACCAAAGTTTGTCCAGCCACAGAATGTCATCGTCGACAAGCGAGCCAAGCAAGGTAATAATCCTGGATTCTTGTCATTTACCCAGCAAAACACCGCTGAAGAGCTGATGGCCAAATTCCCAAAGAAAGCCCAGGCTATCAAAGACAAGGTAAACGGTAAAGTACAGTCAATTATAACGTGGCGCAAGGTGTGGGTAACAAGTTACGTTAATAGTAAACCAGTTGAAGCTCTTGTCTGTTACTTTGATGAGGTTGTATTAACAAAGTCTAAGTCACCACACTGGATTTATGATGAAGATACAGAGGGTGTCACTAACTATCTAACCCAGGCTAAAAAGCCTATCATTCCATTCAACTATATTAATGACGGGTCACACTGGATTGATCGTTACGGCCCAATGGATCAAGTTATTCCGCTACAGCTCATGATTGATCGTATCGGTCGACAAATACAGAAGGGTGTCTCGCATAGTTCGCCGGTACTTGTCTTTAACAAGAAGGCCCTACCAAAACCAGCTGCCGACCAAGTGAAGGGTGAACCATGGGAAAAGATCCTCGTTGATGCGCAAGATGTGCGTTCGGCGTATGGGGTAATCCAGGCCGACCAAATACCTGCATTCGTCGTTAACGAGATAGAACGATTAGCACGATCGCTGCATGAGATATTCGGCACTCCTCCGCAGCTTCGTGGTGAATCAGGCAACCAGACAGCTACGCAAGACCTCATGGCCCGCAACCAGGCCCAAGGCCGTCAAGACATGTTGGTACGTGCCGTAGACCGTGGCCTTGATCTGTACTTTAACTATTTACTCCAAATGATGAAGGTCTACTACACCGAAGATCACTACGCATCGCTTCTTGGCGAAGATGGACGTTATGATTTTGTCGTCATGAATCGCAGCAAGATTGAAGATGGAATAAAGGTGCGTGTTAAAGCTGGCTCAACCCTTCCAATGGACAAGGAACGCATGGAAAAGGTAGCTCTTGAATTAGCCAATATGGGCAAGATTTCTCTGCTCTCACTCTACGAGTTCCTGGATGTACCAAACCCAGGCAAGCATGTTGAACGTGTCATTAAAGAACAAATAGACCCAACTGTTATTGTGGAAGACATCCGTAACGATGACCAGGATGCTAACGCGGTTGAAGACTATGAGCTCATCAAAGCGGGACAAGTCGCATTACCACGTGACGACGTTGATGGTCAGCATATCAAGACACATAAAGAGCAGCTATTCTCTAATGACTTCCAGACATGGCCAATTGACCGCCAGGCAGCCCTTCAAGAGCACATTCAGGCAGAAGTCGACAAGGCAAAAGCTATCAATGGCATCACCGATGAAGAACTTTACCCACAAGCACCAAATCCTGGCATCCCTCTTAGCGCTAACATTCCGCCATCTATGCAACCACCAGAGGGCACACCTATCCTACCTGCTGGGCCACCAGCGCCAGTACCACCTCAAGGGCCGCCAGTACCGCCTGCAGCGCCTCCTATACCCGCACTTAGTTAATATGCTATAATTCAGCTATTAATTAACGAGGAAAGTAAATGACCCTCTCACAAGATGTAGACTCAATTATCTCAGAAGAGAATATTACCGATGCGACACCGGCCGTAACACCGGAAGAAACACAAGAACAACAGGCCGAAACGGTAGAGCAGCCTGTCGAGGAGACAGTGGCAACTACTGAAGAAACCGATACAGAAAAAGAAGCAGAAGAATCCACTGAAACCGAATCAGCTGCAGAATCTCAGGAAGAAAAAGAAGCAGAATCAGACGAGCGATCAGCAAGCGAGACTATCGAGGAAGCTCGTACACTCATTGGCAATCTTAACCTGACCGAGGATAAGATATTTAACGACGATGGATCAGTTAAACCATGGAACGAAGTTGTCCCAGCTGGTGCTTATCTTGCATCACAGCTTGAACCTGTTAAGGTGACAGATAAAGATGGCAAAGTACATGAATTTATGCTCTTATCAGATGTTGAGAAAGCCTTTCCTAGTGGTTTCGAAGCTAAAAACAATATTGAACAGATGAAGTTTGAACGCCAGATCTTGGCGAATGAAACTAAATTTGATGAGGCTGTTAAAACTTATCAAGATGCCGAAGCTCAATACAACCGAGAAACTGGTAGCATTGTTGAAAACCGAAGTGAAAGCACCCGCATCAGTAACGAATATAAGGCAATGGCCGACGCAGGGTTAGTACCAAAAGTAGGCGACCCATCAGATCCTAAGTTTGGTGAATCAGATGCAGTTAAAGAGCTTAACGGTCTGCTCGAGTATATGGACAAGAAAAACGCTGAATTGGCAAAGCAAGGACTAGGCCAGGTCACAAGCCTTTACATCGCCAAGCAGCTAATGGATGCCGAAGGTAGCAAAGTTGAGAAAGAAGACAAGAAACAACAAATTATAAACGAACGTCAAGAGGTTGCTAGTCTTTCCTCAAGCCCAACACCGGCAGAACAGACTAAGAAGGTACAATATGATATTCCAATGTCACGTCTGGCTGATTCCATCATCGCCGAGGAAGGGCTACGATAATGAATGAACTAACTTTTATCTTTGCAGTGCTTGTACACAAGGAAATCCTAACAGCTGCAGAGGCCCGCGCTATCCTGAAAGAAAGCCAGGCATCAGTTATCAGCGCCAACCTTGGCGAAATGATTGCTAAAG
>CAZTIN010000030.1:0-9493 GCA_964613525.1 uncultured Candidatus Saccharibacteria bacterium | reverse complement strand
CATTCGGCCGTGTGTCGACTTATGATAAAAATGCGCTTGTACTAGTAAACAGTAACAATGCAAGCTATCAAGATGTATTAAATGCACGTAGTGAAATAATAAAAATAATCAAAGAAAAGTTTAATGTAGAACTTCGCAGTGAACCTGAATTTGTGAATTAATTGAATAATTGCACAAAAGATGTTATAATGAAATTCAATTTCAAAAAGTAAAAATAAAATCAACATTAATCTAAAAACAGTTTTAAAAGCGTATGTGCAGTCAAACAGAAGACATCATCGGACATTTACCCACTGGTCTAGCTCTAAGTGCTTACCAGAAAAACATCAACTTTCACAGTGCTGATCTACCTAGAAAAATTAGAGACAAAAATTCTTTTTACGTTTCTTTTTTTTATAAAGATAAATTAGTCACTGAGAAAATCGTGTCATCTTCCTCTAAGGAGAATAAATTAGATTTTCCAAAGAGCACCTCAAAGTTTATACTTGATTTTTTTCAAGATTTTAAGAAAAAAGACGATACTTCTTTAAAGTGTAGTTTTACAGAAAAAAACGAAACCTTTGCTTTACGTATAGGTCATAGTTGTATCATTGTAAAAAATCACAATTTAAGGGCAGCGCGTCTGTTTGCTTATGTTTTAGGGGCTTTTCTTACAATGGGTAAAGCTCTTAGTGGTATTAAAGAGGTTGGGTCTTACAAGGACTTACTCGATCTTGCTGTTATAAATAAACACGAAGCAATTTCTTATTTAAAGGAATGTTCTATGATCTCAATGGCTCAAATTGGAGGTCATATTTAAAAAGCAAGTTTGTCTAACATTAAAAAACCGCATCTTAGCATATAAGCTAAGACGCGGTTATTTTTTTTGTTTTAGTAACGCCAGTTTTCGTCATCTTCACTGGGGTTGTAGTAGTCTTTCTCGTCTGTTTTTATATTTAGCAATAATGCAATTATAAAAATAAGACCCATTTTAATTTTTTGTCGGAAAATTAGTATCAGCGCTACAGCAATACTAATTAGTATAATTTTTGTAAACATGATCTTTTTCTTTAAAGTACCATGTTTACTAATATAAGTCTATTTGTGCCGGAGGAGGGACTTGAACCCTCACCCCTTGCGAGACTCGATTTTGAGTCGAGCGCGTCTACCATTCCGCCACTCCGGCAATACGTGTACTTTACACTGAAATTAACTTATTATCAACATACCCAAACAAAATCCCTGTATGTTATAATTTCTTTATGTCACTTTATTCAAACTCTATTTTCTTTATAGATGTCGACAAAATCGACCCAAATCCATATCAGCCTCGTAAAGATTTCGAGGATGGTCCACTAAGAGACCTGTCTGACTCTATTCGTCAGTACGGGGTTTTGCAGCCTCTTACAGTATCACGCTCTGAATTCGAAAGACCTGATGGTATGGGTATGGAAACTCGCTATGAGCTTATTGCCGGCGAGAGACGTCTACGCGCATCTAAATTAGCTGGTATTAAACAAGTCCCAGTTATTATTCGTGATGGAGATGATAGTAAAGCCAAGCTTGAACTTGCTATTATAGAAAACTTGCAGCGTGAAGACCTAAACCCCGTAGACAGGGCTCGCGCTTTTATGAGGCTAATCGATGAGTTCAAATTTACTCATGCTGAAGTTGGTCGCAAAATGGGTAAGAGTCGCGAATATGTTTCAAACTCTCTTAGAATACTGCAAATGCCGCAGGAAATATTGGATGCACTCCAGGCTGGCCAAATAATGGAAGGTCATACTAGGCCACTGATGATGCTATCGGGTCGCCCAGAAGAACAGAATACTCTATTCAAAGAAGTTGTTTATAAGAAGCTATCTGTTCGTGAAGCTGAAAGAATCGCTCGCCGCATAGCAGTGGATAGAGTTCGCAAAAAGGAACTATTGCCTGATGCTGGTGTAATGAGTATAGAAGATGAGCTAGAAGAACATCTAGGAACAAGAGTTCATATAGAAAGGAAAGCCGATGGAGGTAAAATAACAATCGACTTTTTCTCTCAAGCTGACCTAGACGAAATACTCCAGCTTCTAAAATCCAAAGAGCTTGAAAGAAACGAAACCATGTTAGAAAGATTCGAGCGTTCAAAGACCGAAGGTGCAGTACCAGAAGCTCTTGATAGCGTAAGTCTTAATACTAATCTGGTTGGCGAAGCTCCTATGACAGAAGAAGCTACAAATATAGTTAACGACATAGCTGAAATAGTTACTCCTAATACTGAAGTCGTAGTTACTGAAGAAATCCCAGTACCAGATAATACTACTATAACTGCTGATGCTCCCGAAGTGTTAGAACCAGCGAAAGAAGAGAAAAAACCAGAAGATGATTTAGACTCTCTATATAACATTTCAAACTTTAGTTTGTAACATGAACACCCTGAGTTCTAAACTAGGGGTGTTTTAGTTTGACATTTGGGTTCATAAGTAGTATCTTGGTATTTAAATTTAAAAAATATAGTTATGAGCAAACAATCAGCTGAATCAAAAGCCAAGAAAAAGGCAACGGTTCAAAACATGGTGTACATTGTGCCTATGAAAGGTAACAAAATTCTTCTTCAAAAGAAAGGCAGATATTACCAAATAATTGCCAGTAGGATTAACCCCGCAGAGGATGCAAAAACAAAAGCATTAGAGGTCTTAAACACAAAGACCGGTATCGTTGTTCAGGAACTAAGTCAGATAAGTTCAAAAGCTTATACTGATACAACTATACCTGATAATGAAGTTCAGCACGAAGCGGTTAGTAATGCTACTGCTGAAAATCAAAAAGAGCAACTGGAAAAATTTCCATCTCAACAAAGATGCCAGGTTTTCCTTGCTGTAATTGGCCAAGCTCCCGAAGAAAAGAAAGATAATTTTATTTTCTGCGACATTTCTCAAATAGACAGTGTTGAGATTAAAATCAGAGAAATTTCTAAAAAAATTATCAACGAAAACCGGGCCAGCATATTAAGGCATGTGAAAGAAGAAAAGAAAGAATTCTAAATAAATTCATAAAATACAGAAAAAGCGGACAAATGTCCGCTTTTTATTTTTGCCTGAAAGATAAGAGTCTTTGTAGTAAAGAGTTTTGTTTTAAATATTTTTCTATGTGTTTACGAGCCATAGTAGATTTAGTAAAGTCTAGCCATTTACTGGATGGTTTTACTTTTTTAGCTGTTATTACTTTTACTACATCACCATTGTTAAGTTTATGGTGTAGTGGTACATATTTACCGTTTACTTCGCCAGCTTGGGCATGCATACCTATTTCGCTATGAACATTAAATGCAAAGTCTAGTACACAAGCGTCTTCAGGTAGGTTAATAATGTCGCCTTTGGGTGTAAAAGCAAAAACCCTGTCATGGAAGAAATCCATACGCAAATTCTTATAGAAGTCGTCTATGTTTTCCTCATCTTTTTGGGTGTCACGCAACTCTTTTAGCCAGTCGAACTTTTCATCTGCTGCACTAGTATTTTCCTTGTAGGCAAAATGCGCAGCTAGACCGTATTCAGCTTCTTCGTGCATTTCCTCAGTTCTGATCTGGATTTCTATAATAGCGCCAGTTTCGGTAATTATGGTGGTATGCAGAGACCTGTATCCGTTAGGCTTTGGCAGAGCGATATAGTCTTTAATTCTACCAGGCAATGGTTTAAACATTCCGTGGATTAATCCTAAAACTAAATAACATTCTTCAATATTTTTAACTATTATACGCATAGCCACAATGTCGTAGACATGTGTTATGTCCATTTTATATTTCTCTAACTTTTTCCATAAAGAATAAAAGTGTTTTTCGCGATGGTCGATGTTAACTGGCTCGATATCGTATTCTTTCAAGGTCTTCTTTATCTGATGTTCTGCCTTTAGTAATTCTGGCAAGGCAGCGTCTTTTCTGGACTGACGTAATAGTTTTACTTCTTCGTATTCCTTCGGATACGCGTAGGGGAATGCAGCATCTTCTAGGCGGCCTTTTAGCCGTCCCATAGATAGTCTGTCGGCTAATGGCGCGTATACTTCTAGAGTTTCAAGAGCGATACGTCTTTGTTTATCAGGGCGTACATGTTCCAGTGTTTCTATGTTATGCAACCTGTCTGCAAGTTTGATTACTATTACGCGTAAATCTTCTGCAATAGATATGAAAAATTTACGTAGATTTTCAACATTACGCTCTACTCCTTTGTATTTAACTGTACCAAGTTTAGTAACTCCTAATACTAGGTTGGTTATTTCGTAACCAAAAGCTTCGCGCATTTCGTCTTCTGTAACAGGAGTATCTTCTAGTACATCATGGAGCATCCCTGCGGATACTACTGTTGCATCCATGTTGAGTTCTGCCAGGTTTTTAGCAGTAGTGAATACATGAACGAAATAAGGCTCGCCACTTTTGCGTAGTTGTCCTTCGTGTGCAGACTTAGCAAAATTATAGGCTTTTTCGATAAGCTCTCTTTCTTTTTTAGAGAATTTTTTAATATTAAAAATAGACTCTATCTGTGTCATATTTTAGAGTATAGCATAAACCCCCTAGAAGAGTACTTAGGGGGTTTATTTGTTACTTTTTCAATTTATGAGGGTTATGCATTTTACAATTTTTATTACTACATCTTTCCGGGATTGTTTTTGGTCACACATAAATTTGTTGACCCAAATTTTGCGTGACCCCACCTCGCGGTTTTTGCCTTTCGCTTTACTCAAACAAAAACATCGCTCCGGTTCACAAAAACAATAGAAACCTGACGTGGGTCAGGCTTCTAGAATTTTACTTTTTCAATTTGTGTGGATTATGCATTTTACAATTTTTATTACTACATCTTTCCGGGATTGTTTTTGTGCCTTCCATCATTAGTGAGTCACAGATTTTACAGATGTTTCCGGTCGGTTTAGCTTTGATAGCATTTTTACATTCAGGGTAGTTACTACATGAATAGAATATTCCGAACCTTCCGCGTCTTTCCATCATCTTGCCGTTATTACATGTCGGGCAGGTGACATCAGTCATTTTTTTCTTTAATTCTTCTTGGTCTTCTTCGATGTATTTACATTTAGGATAGCGTGAACAGGCTATGAATTTACCAAACCGTCCTTCTCTTTCCATTAGTTTACCGCCGCCTTTGGCACCTTCTATGTCACCACATTTTGGACATTTGCGGCCTATGTCTTTCGGGCCTTCCATAACAGTGCCATCCATTTTACGAGCGCCAACACAGTCAGGGTACTCACTACATGAATAGAATTTACCATTACGGGATAGTTTGACCACCATGGATTTATCACATAATGGACATTTTATGTCAGCTGGCGCTTCTTCTATGTTTGTGGCTTTGTCCAACTTTTCTTTAGATTTTACATCTTTTAGGAATGGTCCGTAGAATGACTTCAAAGTATCTACATATTTTCTTTTGCCTTCAGCTATATCGTCCAGCTTGTCTTCCATTTCAGCAGTAAATGTATCATCGATATATTCTGCAAAATGCTTTTCCAGGAAGCTGGATACTACATCACCTGTGTCAGTAGGGTACAGAGTACGGCCTTGTTTTTCTACATAGCCACGCTCTTCAATTGTCTTCATGATGCTTGCGTATGTTGATGGGCGTCCAATACCTCGCTCTTCTAATTCTTTAATTAGACCTGCTTCGGTATACCTACTTGGCGGCTCAGTTTCTTTCTCTGTATTTTCACCATCAATTCTTTTAAGAGGGTCGCCAATGTTTAATTTCGGTAGTATAACTTCTTCACCAGTCGCTGCGCTGTCTGCCATTAGCCAGCCCATAGATAGTACTCTTGATCCATTAGCTTTAAATACAGGAATATCAGTAACGTCTACCGGCAACGTATCAATTCTAGTACGCATCATTTCAGCATCCACCATTTGGCTAGCCAATGTTCTGCTGCGAATAAGAGAATATAATTTTTGCTCTTGTGGGTTAGCACCTGCAATTTGCTTTTCTGGGTGAGTTGGACGAATTGCTTCATGAGCTTCTTGAGCATTTTTAGATTTTGTTTTGAATACCCGTTTCTGACTCATACCTTTGCCGTATTCTTTATCTATAACAGCAGTTATTGCTGATACAGAAGAAGCTGACAGGTTAGTAGAATCTGTACGCATATATGTTATGTGTCCTGCCTCGTATAATTTTTGAGCTAACTGCATAGTGCGTGATGGCGCAAGACCTAGTCTACTACTTGCGGTTTGTTGTAGTGTTGATGTTGTAAAAGGAGCTCTTGGACTACGTTTTTCTTTCTTCTCGGTTACGTCTTTAACTAGCCAGTCCTTTGATTCTGATTTTTTGTAAATCTCCTCAGCTTCTTTTTTGTCCCAAATTTCTTTTGAACAAACAACACGTAAATCTTCGCCAGCTTTGGTTTTCAGGGTTGCTTCTAATATATAGTATTTTTCTGGAACAAAATTCCTGATTTCTCTTTCACGTTCCATTATGATACGCATTGCAGGTGATTGTACTCGTCCTGCGGATAAGCCGTATCTAACTTTTTTCCAGATTATGCCTGACAGGTCGTATCCAACAAGCCGGTCTAGTACACGACGGGCTTCTTGAGCTTCGCGCAAATTAGTATCTATTTTACGTGGATGAGCCAGAGCTTCTTTAACAGCTTCTTCTGTTATTTCGTGAAATGTAGCACGCTTGATGTCTTTAGATTTTATCTTCTTGTCTTCTTTTAGCAAAGTCTCCAGATGCCAAGCAATGGCTTCACCTTCACGGTCCGGGTCAGTTGCTAGAATTATTTCATCAGCTTTGTGTGCTAATTCTTTTAATTCTTTTATTACTTTTTCTTTACCTTTGGATATTTCATAATGAGGTACAAAACCAGCTTCTATGTCGATGGCTTTTTTGTTGGACTTGGGCAGATCTCTAACATGTCCAACTGATGCACGTACAGTAAAACCTCGCCCTAAATATTTTTCAATAGTTTTGGCTTTTGATGGTGACTCTACAATAACAAGTTTACTCATATAGTTCTAAGTAATACTATACAAGAAAATAAATTGCAAATACAAACTTCTAAAATTTTCTAAAATAGCCTGCATCTTCTTTTATTATTTCACGCAGTTCCATCTTCATTAATAGTGAATTTATTTCTTCTGTTGTGCCTTCGCATTCACGTATAATTTCATCCCGAGTCATAGGTTCTTTTAATATTTCTAATATGACTAATTCTTCGTCTGTTAAATTCAAGTTCGTCTTATTTTCATGTTTTTCAAACCCTAGTGCTTCTATTATATCGTTACTGGACAGTACTGGTGTTGCACCTTGTTTTATTAGTCTGTTGGTACCACGCGAATTGTCGCTATATATAGGACCAGGTACTACTAGTACATCTCTGCCGTATTCAAGAGTCAGGCGTGCCGTTATCAGAGTACCTGACTTTTCCTCGGCTTCTATTATTAGAACTGCATCAGCATATGCTGCCAAAAGACGGTTTCTTTGCGGGAAGCTGTACTGAGTTGCCTTGAACCCAACAGGGAATTCAGACACTATGCAGCCGCCATTTTCTATTATTTTTTCAACTAGTTTTACATTGCTCTGTGGATGGATTGAACTATAGTCTATACCTGAACCTGGGAAAGACGTAGTCATCATTCCGTGGCTCATTGCTTCTTCGTGAACCAGCGTGTCTATACCTAGCGCTAGCCCTGATACTATATTAATAGGATATGTCGCGAGACCCGCTATTAGGTCTTTGACGCACTGTTTACCGTATGATGTATGTTTGCGGGAACCTACTATAACCAGGTTCTTTAATTTAGGGTTAGGCAGTGTACCACTATAGTAAAGATTCTTGGCTCTTGGTTTTGCATCCAGTAGCCTGAGAGAGAAAGATTCAGGGGAAATTTCCTTTATTTCCATGCTTTGTCCATTCTACTATATTTTGCTATATTATACCTATATGTTAGACATAAAATTTATCCGTGAAAACCAGGATGTCGTAAAATCAGCTGTCGCAAAGAAGCACATATCTCTTGATATTGATGAACTGGTAAAATTAGATGACCAAAGACTAGAAATCCTAAAAGAAGTAGAAGTTCTTCGTGGTGAGCAAAACACAGCATCGAGCGAAATAGTTAAAGCCAGTGATACTGAGAAAGACACTATTTTAGATAAAATGCGCACTGTGAAAGAATCTCTTCAATCTAAAGAAGAATCTTTGAAAACAATAATGACATCTTGGCAGAAGATGATGTTAGAAGTTCCAAACATTCCAGATATTTCTGTGCCTGATGGTGATACTGACGAAGATAACGTAGAAGTAAAAACTTGGGGTGACATTCCTAATTTTAATTTCAAACCGAAAGACCATATAGAGCTAATGGAAAATTTAGACATGGTTGATTTTGAACGTGGGGTTAAAGTTTCAGGGTTCCGTGGATATTTTATGAAAAATGATGGAGCAAAATTATTCTTTGCACTCTGGCAGTATTTCCTAAACTATTTTATAGACCAGGGCTACACTCCTATGATTGTGCCATCACTAGTACGCAAGGAGCCGTTTGTTGGTACAGGTTTTTTACCTCAAAGTGAAGAGGATCTTTATAAGGTTGGTGATAATGAATATCTTGCTGGTACTGCCGAAGTTGCAACCATGGGCTACTACATGAATGAAGTAATAGAAAAGAGCGATTTACCGAAAAAGTTTATTTCATTCTCACCATGTTTTCGTGCTGAGGCTGGTAAACACGGTAAAGATGTCAAAGGAATAATTCGTGTGCACGAATTCTTTAAAATAGAACAAGTCATTCTTTGTGAAGCAAACCATGAAGAGTCTGTAAAATGGCACGAAGAAATAACCGCTCATGTTGAACATTTGATGCAAGAGCTTAAATTACCATATCACGTTGTTGTTAACTGCGGCGGAGATTTAGGTCTAGGTCAAGTAAAGAAATACGATATAGAGGCTTGGGTTCCATCACAAGAGAAATACCGCGAGACTCATTCATCATCATATTTCCACGATTTTCAAACAAGAAGACTAGGTATTAAATACCGTGACGACGATGGTAAACTAAAATTCGTACATTCACTGAATAACACAGCATGTGCTACATCACGTCTACCAGCTGCACTAGTTGAAATATACCAGCAAGAAGATGGTAGTATAGTCGTACCAGAAGTACTGCGTCCATATATGGGCAAAGACATTATTAAGAAGAATTAGTAATTGTAATGTATTCAGCTAACTCTCTTTCTGATAGGCAAGCCGTTCTTCATGAAAGAAGGCGTATTCGATCTCACAGAAAAAGAGTTTTCTTCTTTATACTTTTTATTGCTTTACTGGTAGGGTTTTTAATAATTATTAGGAAGCCTTATACGCGAGTTACTTCAGTAGAAGTTACTGGTAACACGCTAACCAAAACCAAAGACGTGCAGTCTTTCATAGAAGATCGCATTTCAGGCTATAAACTATTCCTGATACCACGAAACTCTGTAATATTTATTGAAAAGCAAAATATCAAGACCGAAGTCATGAGTAAATTTCC
>CAZTIN010000029.1:0-9650 GCA_964613525.1 uncultured Candidatus Saccharibacteria bacterium | reverse complement strand
GCGCGGCTTTATTTTTTATCTACCTGTGGTATAGTTTTTATGTACTAGTTAATAGCGGTCTTTTGATAGGTAGTAGTGAAGTTTTTCTTCAATACTAAAATCAGAAGATCGCACAAATAAATATGAACGAAAGAAAATATACACTTAATCTCGCTGGCAGGGATATGGTGGCAACATTCAGCGACCTGGCTATGCAGGCTGGTGGATCTGTTATGCTTGCATGTGATGATACAGTAGTATTAGCCACAGCGTGTATTAGTAGTAGTGACAAAAACAATCCCGGGTTTTTTAACCTAACAGTTGAATACGTGGAACGTTACTACGCTGCAGGTAAAATACTGGGTGGCCAATGGAACAAACGTGAAGGCCGTCCTTCTGACCAAGCCGTACTAGCTAGTAGGGTCATTGACCGTACTATTCGTCCACTGTTTCAGCATCATATTAAAAATGCAGTACAAGTTATTGTAACAGTGTTAGCAGTAGGTAAAATGGATCCGAAAATTTTAGCAGTTAATGCAGCATCACTTGCTATCTCTACATCTAATATTCCTTGGGGTGGCCCAGTGGGTGCAGTGTCTATAACTGTACCGAAGACTAAAACCGAAGGTTCGTCTGAAAAGCCTGGTCTTATGGTTAACAATTATTTACCTACAGTTACCGAACCAACTAACGAACTTGATTTGGTTGTTTGTGGTCACAAAGGTAAAGTCTGCATGATTGAAGCTTTGGCTTTCGAATACAGCGACGAAATCATAGGTGACGCGCTAGACCTAGCAATGGAAAACATCAATGCTCTTGAAAACTGGCAGAAAGAAATAATTTCAAAAGAAGGTAAAGAAAAATTAGTTTTCGAAAAACCTACTGCGCCTAAAGAGCTCTTAGCTATGTTTGATGAAAAAGTTTTACCAGTTCTAAAGAGTGAACTTTTTGGTGACAAGAGTAAGCAGGTCATTCATGAAGCTGAAGAAATCCTAAATTCAATAGTTGAAGAAAATTACAAAGACGATGATTCTGCGCGTAACGCAGTGTGGGACCACATGCATGATGTTCTTGATATGTTGTTTCATGATGGCGCCGTAAAAGAAAACCGTCGTGCAGATTTGCGTCAGTTTGATGAAGTGCGTCCTCTCTTCGCAAAAGCCGGCGGTGTGTCTTCAGTGTTACACGGATCAGGAATATTCTATCGTGGCGAAACACACGTACTATCAGTGCTAACACTCGACGGCCCTGAAACACGTCAGGAAGTTGATGGTATAGAAGCTTCTGGCAAGAAAAGATTCATACACCACTATAATTTTCCTCCTTATTCTACTGGTGAAACAGGTCGTATGGGCGGTATGAATAGGCGCGAGATGGGGCATGGTTTCCTAGCTGAGAAGGCGCTAGTGCCTGTTATTCCAAATTATGAAACATTCCCATACACTATTCGTGTTGTTTCAGAATCAACAAGTTCTAATGGTTCCACATCTCAAGCTTCTATCTGTGCAGCATCTATAGCTATGATGGATGGCGGTGTACCGATCAAATCTCCGGTGGCTGGTATTGCAATGGGTCTTATGGAGGATATGAATGATGAATCTAACTACAAAATCCTAACTGACATTCAAGGTCCAGAAGACCATTATGGAGACATGGACTTCAAAGTTGCAGGTACTAAGAATGGTGTCACTGCTATTCAGCTTGATATCAAACTCAGTGGAGTTGCTGTAAAAATTTTGAAAGAAGCACTAACTGATGCAAAGCGTGCACGCCTACATATTCTAGAAACTATAACAAAAGAAATAGCTGCTCCACGTGACGAAATATCACCATCTGCTCCACGAATCGAAACTCTTAAAATTGCTCAGGAACAAATAGGTCTTGTTATCGGTCCTGGCGGTAAGACTATCAATGCTATGCGTGATGCTACTGGAACTGAAATAACAATCGAAGATGATGGCACTGTGCTAATTACTGGTATGAGTGACGGCCCAGCCAAAGCTAAAAAAATGATCCTCGACATGACACATGTTTACAAAGTAGGCGACATAATTAATGACGCTGAAGTTATGCGTGTTGCAGATTTTGGAGCATTCGTAAAAATTTCTTCTTCATCTGAAGCGTTGGTACATATTTCAGAAATAGCACCTTTCCGTGTAGAGAAGGTAGATGATTATCTAAAAGTCGGTATGCATGTACCCGTGCAAGTCATAAAGGTAGACGAAGGTAAAGTTGGTGTATCCATCAAAGCTCTGAACCCGAATCTATTTCCGAAACCTGAAAAGAAAGAAGAGAAGAAATAAATTAAAATAATTATTGTATAATAGGTGTATGGATAACAAGCCAGCACCTATTTTACATTCAATGCCGAAAGACACTACATTCAGCGCAAAGCAAACAGTTGGGTCTTTTAATGTATCTAGCGAAGAAGCTTTGCTTTTAGCTAAGATGCAAAATGAAAGTTCAAAGAAAAGAAAATTCAATATCATTACAATCGTAGCTATGCTAATTTTAGCTTTGTCTATTACTATGCTACTAATCCCGGATAAATATTTCATTAGGAAAGACACTGGTATAAATCCTCCGGAAAGAATAACAAACTTTTTGAATGCAGAAAATTTCTATCAAATAGAAAAACCAACAGATTCTGAGCTCGATAATTTTAAGTCTAAACAGTTTGCAAATATTAACGGCGTCTCAACTGTATATATTACCAACGGCACAAGTGTTCTGAATTTTAACGAACTAGCGCCTTTTCTAAATGACAGGTTTATAACAGCACTATTGCCAGGAGGTATAACGGATTATCTTTATGGTTTCGTTAATGTGAAAAATAAAAGTGTTCCATATATTGCATTTATTATATCTGATCAAGATATAGTAAATGACATAATGCTTTCTCTTGAGCGTACAATGTATACTGATCTTGCTACACCTTTGAAACTAGTTAGTAGTAAAGAAAACGAATTACTTCAGTTTGAGAATTACGATAGTATCAGGCTGCCTACAAGATATTTGCGTAACCTAAATAACGAGTCGCTAATAATGTACGGCTTCCCAATGGATAATGTACTACTAGTTACGACTGGTCCAGACGCTTATGAAGCCCTGAAGAATAGGATGCTATTAGGTTACTAGTTTTTCATTTGTGGTATAATGTATATATGATAGACACAAACGTATACAAGACAATGCTCGAATCAGAGCGCGAAGAAATACTGAACGATTTAAAAGGTGTAGCCGTGCGTGATACTGTTACAGGTGAATTTAACACAGTATCAGACACCAGCGAAACAGAAGCTGACGAGCTAGATTTAGACAACCGTAATGAAGACTATGAAACTGATTCCGCTCTAACTGACACACTATCACTTCGTCTTAAAGAAGTTGAACATGCATTAGAGAGAATTAATAACGGTACATACGGAATATGCGAAGTATCAGGCGAACCAATAGAAGAAGACCGTCTTAATGCTAACCCATCAGCACGCACATGCAGCGCGCACATGAATAGCTAAATTCTTTTTTATGAGTTTTGCAAAAGTATTATCTGCCCAAGTGAGTATGCTCATTGGGCAGATTATTACTATAGAGTGTGATATTTCACGTGGACTGAATAACTTCTCTATTGTTGGTCTTGCAGACAAAGCAGTTGATGAAGCTAAAGACAGAGTCGGCTCTGCTCTAAAGAACAGTTCCTATTCTTCTCCGAAACATCAGAATCAGAAAACAGTTGTTTCACTCTCACCGGCAAACATCAGGAAAGAAGGTTCGTATTTTGATGTAGCTATAGCTCTTTCTTACCTGGCCTCTTCTGGTGAAATAGCGATAGACAATGTTCCACGTGTTTTCGTAGGAGAATTGGCTCTCGATGGTAGTGTGAAACCAGTTACAGGTATCCTACCTATAGCTGAAGCTGTGCGTCGCGCTGGTATAGCGGAACTGTATGTTCCACAAGATAACGTGAAAGAAGCAGCGCTAGTTCCGGGTATTAGCGTATATGGATTTAATCATTTTAAAGATTTGATTAACCATCTTGATCAACGAATTGCAAAACAAGGTAATGGTCTACATATTAAAATAAGCCAAGCAGAAGAAACAGAAATAGAATACCAAGAAGATAACCTAGAAAATGATTTTTCTTTAGTACGTGGCCAAGAGTCTGCCAAGCGTGGGTTACTGATTGCTGCTGCAGGTGGTCACAATATTGCAATGTATGGTCCGCCAGGTACAGGCAAGACAATGCTAGCGCGCGCATTCACTGCACTGCTGCCGAACTTAGAAAAGACGCATGTTCTTGAAGTTACTGGTATACATTCAGTAGCTCTTGGTTCTGCGGGTAGGTTAGTAACACGGCCACCATTCCGCGCTCCACATCATACAGCCAGCTACGTTTCTATTATTGGTGGCGGAGCAAATGTTCGCCCTGGTGAAGTAACATTGGCTCACCGCGGTGTACTATTTTTAGATGAATTCCCAGAGTTCGATAAGAAAGTTATTGAATCATTACGTCAGCCACTGGAAGACGGAATAGTTACAGTTGTCAGGGCGAAAGGTAGCGCTACATTTCCATCAAATTTTATTTTGGTTGCAGCTATGAATCCGTGCCCGTGTGGTTACTATGGAACTCGCGTAAAAAATTGTACATGTAGTCCACTGGACTTAGCGCGTTATCAGAGAAAATTATCAGGTCCTATAATAGACCGCATAGATATGTGGGTACCTGTTGAATCAGTTGACTATGACAAGCTGTCTGATTCCGCAAACCGTGAATTAGAGAATCCTAAATTAAAGGAAAAGATTTCCAAAGCTAAAGAAAAAGCCATAACTCGTATTCGCCGTGTTGGTGCACCATATTCATGCAACGCGGAACTAACAGTCAAAGATTTGGATGTATTAGCACCACTCAGCAGTAGCGTTAAAGAATTATTAAACGCATCTGCCACCAAACTGGAACTATCGCCGCGTGCATACCACCGTACTATTAGGCTAGCACGTACTATTGCTGACCTCGATGATGCTGACAATATAGAAGAGCGTCATATATTGGAAGCATTGCAGTACAGACCAAAGTCAAACAAATAAAAAGGCGCAGCCCATAGGGCTGCGCACTTAATTCATATAAATAGGTCAAACAACATCATCAACTTCTTTCAAGAATTCGGGATTCGTAGTTTTAGCTGCCAAGCCTGACTTTTCAATCAGGTGGTAGCTTTTACGAATCTTATCCAAAATCTTTTTATCATCCCCGGTATCTTTCAACTGCGGGAACTTTTCAAGAAGTATCTCAGCTGGAACTCTGGCTAGTATCATTAGCCATTGCTCACGACTGAAACTGTCAATGAAGTCATTCCCTTTGTGTGAGGGCTCAAATCTTTTCCGGCTTTTTACGTCCTTTTTTCCGCTTTCACTTTCACCTTGGATGTAAGTTGCAACCGAAATTTCTGGTGCAGCAGGTTTTACCTCTTCGTACTTGATATTTGCAAAACCTTCTCTGTAGGTGAATTTAAAACCAGGGCAGATCTTCTGAATTTCTTCATAGACTTTTGCCGCCTTCTTTTTCCTTGTTTTGATGGAAGCTGTACCTTGGATCATGATTACACCTTTGGCGATTTGGTTTGAATAATAAATCTTCTCACCATTTCTTCCACCCCCGCTTAATCCTAGTTTGTCGCAAGCCGCGCTAACTGGATGCAGAGTGTTGCCTTTTGAAGACTTTAACAAATTTGAACCAGATGTTATTACCTCTTTGTAGGTAAAGCCTTTTTGTGTAGGTTTTGTTGTATAACTTCCTTTTGCGGCTTCTTCAAATTTTTTCACAATACCAGGAATTTTTGCAACCCTGCCTTCTTCTGAAAGACTTTTGTTCATTAGATTTATTCTAGCGTTTGCTACATTGTTAACGTAGTAGAAGCCATTATCAATTTCATGACCAGGTATACCCATAGATTCTAGGATATTGCTCACCGGATGTCTTTTTGTACGGTTGCGTACAATAGTCTCTTTTCTGCTGAATTCACGCTCTCTTAACCAGAAAGAAAGATGTGTGCCGAGTTGCCATTCTACGTTAAGTCCGATACCACGTAAGAACTCATAGGCTTTCTCAGCATCGATCTTGTGGTTTTCTGTAAAATGGAATGGCGTTGTTCTACCTTTACCATCTAGCCTTGAGTCATCTTTGATAACTTTGATCTTATTATCGAATACAAAGTTCTCTGCTTTGAGCATCCATTCGGCGAATAGCAGGTCATTTTCTAATGAAAGATCACCGCCTGATTCCCCTAATAGACTGGAAATACGTTCCCGGGTTTTGCCTGAGAGTTTATTTTTGTTCTTAAGAACATTAATAACTTCTTCGTAGATCTCTTTGTGGTCGTTACCTACAAATTCGAGATTTTCCCCAGTTTGCTTTACTCCTAGGCCAAGGTGGCGAAGAGTAGATAGGATTTTCAAGAAATCCTGATTTTCTGTGTTTGCTGATGTTGTTACCATATCTATATTAAATTTTTTTGTACTATTGTTTATATAATAGCATATTTTGAGTAAAAAGTCAAGTAGTTAAAACAAATTAAAACCCTGATTTCTCAGGGATTTAATTTATCTACAAGAGTTGTCTACGAAACAGTTTCTAGCTCCACGAACCTCAAAGTGTATGTGTGGGCCAGTGGATTGGCCGGAATTACCAGTAGCACCAATTGTTTCACCATCGGCAACTGACTGACCAGCTGACACGTCTATACGTGATAGGTGTCCATACAGTGTCTGGGTACCGTTAGGGTGAGAGATAATTATCATGTTTCCGTATCCTCCATTCCATCCTGTCTTAGCTGCAATAACTGTACCTTCAGCTGCGGCTGCAACTGCTGTACCTATTCTACATCCTAGGTCGACACCGTTTTTACCATGGAGACCCTGGGTAGCTACACAGTTAACAGGTTTCCTGTAGTATCCGCCTTGGCTTGGACCATCGTATCCTGCAATATAAGGTGATGTTCCTTTACCGTTACCTGAAACTATCTTCAGAACACTGTTTACTACACTAGTTGTTTTCTTAGCTACTGTTGTAGTTTTTGGCTTTTCTACTACTATTTCACCGTTTGGTACCATGATGCTTTCACCTACAGCTAGAGTTTCGTCTGTAACACCATTGAAACGAGCTATTTCTGTAGCATCAGCACCGTATTTCTTAGCTATTTTAGACAATGTGTCGCCTCGCGCTATAGTATGAGACACTCCTGAAATAGGCATAATTAGAAGAGATGTTCCTTCTTTCAAAGGCTTCTTTGGGTCTAGACCGTCGTTAGCCCATACAATAGTGTTCACTGTAACCTTGTACATTTGAGCTATTCTAGACAACGTATCTCCTTTCTTAGTTACATAGACGTTAATCTCGTCTTCTTCTGGGTAATCTTCTGCATCTAGTGCTGTACCTAATACTCCTACTTCTGGCATGAGTACACCGTCAGCACTAATAGGAACTACCTCTTCTACTGACTTTTCTCCAGGTACTATACTTAATTTAGCTTCTAGGACTGGGGCTGTTTGACTATTCTGGCCATTATCTATGGTTTGAGCCTTGGCATCACCACCGAAAAACTCTGCTATTTGAGACAAAATCCCAGCATTTGCGGTGACTGGGGCTATAGTTATAGCCAATATAAGCATCCAAGACATTAAAATGGACGCAAAAGAAGCTAGTTTTTTATGTTCGGAGCCTTGCGGATAGTCCGCTTGGGCGTCCTGCTTAGTTGATTTTAATTCCATAAGTATAAGGGGTCGGAAATCCTGTCTTTTATCTGTACGGCGCCCTTACATATATAATGGTGCCCTTTTAGGTGAATTCCGTCAAGGACCCTGAGGTTATACCTGTGGAAGTGGGTTAGAAATCAGCATAAAAGCCTTATTTTACAATAACTTTTGACGTAATATAACCATCCGTTGTATAATTTCAGGGTATATGGAAAGCCCTGAATTAAAGCCTGGATCCAAGCTAGGTGAAATAAAGCAAGAATTTCTACAAGCGGAGGATTTTGTTGAAAATAGTCTGGGGGATCTGGATGAAATAATAAAGAAATATGAATTCTTAAATGAATTTCATGAAAAAACCAACGAATATTGGTACCAAGATAAAATCCAGGAGCTTTACGATCATCTAAAAACCTTCTATAAGAGTGTTGACTATGATAAAATAGAAGAGTCAGATAAATCTGGAATTAGTGAAATATTAGCCAATATCATTAGGCAGATAGAAGTTAATAGTATTAACACACAACTTGAGAAAAAGTACGGTGAATATAGTAGAGAAAGGAAACCGGAATTAAAAGAAAAGATAAAGGATCAAATAGATGAATTATCAAAAAAGAAGGATTCTCTAAATGAACCCAAACGCATAGAAGAAATTATAAGTAATATAGAAGAACCAATGTCTACACAAAAAGGTCCAGGTGGTGGCCCTAAAAACCCTCCGGCTCCAAGACGATCGGCTGAAGATGAAATTAAAATAATCGAAGCTAAAAACAAGGCTGATATAGAAAAAGCTAAGGAGCTTTCTAAGATAAACCTAAAAGAAAAGAAGAAGGAGGCTAAAATAGAAAGAAAGAATAAAGAAAAAGTAGACGAAAAATCTATGATTTCTGAAATTGCTGAGAAAGAAGCTAATGGTATAACGCTAACTACAGACGAAGAAAACCTAAAAACAAAGCATCCTATTTTGTTCAAAAGAGAGCTTAAGAAGCATTTAGACAATTTAGAACACCCAGATGAAATAGTGGAGAAAATCGCAATACTTGAATTAGAAGGAGGCAAACTTTCTGGTTCTGACTTAAAATTCGCTTCTGACCCTGATAATAGATCTAATATTGATGACTTTAGAAATAAAATAGAAGTTTTAGCCGAAAAGTTAGCAAAGGGTGAAAAATATACAAAATGGAATAAAACAAATAAAGATTTTTATAAAAAACATAAAGATATCATTGACGAACAAAGCAATATTTTAAAAGAAGATATTATAGAGTCTAGCGAATCACGATTAGAGGAGTTAGCTGAAATGATATTTAACGGTACAACTCTAACAACTGACCAGGAGGATGAAGTAAAAAAGAATGAAGAAAAAATATTGTCTATTGCTGCAAAAAAGTTTGAGTTAGATGAAAAATCTAAAATAGTTAGGCGTGAAATTGCTATTCTTGAGCTAGATAATGAGCCAAATCCTGCACCTTTAACTCCAGGTCAAGAAATGCGTACCCGCATACCATCTGAGCGTATTGAAATAGATAGAGAGAAAGATAAAATTCGTGCTGAGCGTGCTGAGATGGATAGAATAGCTGCACTTCTTCTTGCTAATCCGAACCTTGTATTAAGTCCTGGTGAAAAGAAATTCTACGATACTAATAAAGAAGTTATAGATGATAAAATAGTTAAGCTGAAAGAAAAAGCTATAGAAGACCAAAAGACTGAAATCATCCGCAAAAAAGTCGAAGGCATAGCTCTAAATGATGAAGAAGAAACATTTTTTGCATCTAACAGTGCAGAACTTCGTCCTAAGATAACCGACAAGCTAAAAGAAGAACTTGAGAAATCTCGTGCTGGTACTGGCGCTCATACTGAATCTGATATAAAAGACCGCATTAATGAGAATATTCGTCTTTCCGAAAAATCCCGTGGTGCTTATA